>RZYE01000271.1 GCA_009930425.1 Actinomycetota bacterium
GGCTTCGTCACCGCCTTCGCGAACTCCTCGTTCGAGCTCCTCGCCGGCTTCGGCGTGTTCGCGACGCTCGGCTTCATGGCCTTCCAGCAGGGCGTGGCCGTGAACGAGCTCTCCGGGATCACGGGCGTGGCCCTGAGCTTCATGACGTTCCCCCAGGTCATCTCGATGATGCCCGGCGGCCCGGTGTTCGGGGTGCTCTTCTTCGGCAGCCTCGTGCTGGCGGGCTTCACGTCCCTCATCAGCCTGCTGCAGGTGGTCTCCGCCGCGCTGCAGGAGAAGTTCAACCTGCGCCGCCAGACGGCGTCGCTCATCGTGACCGGCACCACCGGCCTCCTGTCCGTGGTCCTGTTCTCCACCACCAACGGCCTGAACGCGCTCGACGTGGTGGACAAGTTCGCCAACGAGATCGGGATCGTCCTCGCCGCCATCGCCATGACCGTGGTGGTCGGCGCCGGCCTGCGGATGCTGCCCACGCTCCGTACCCACCTGAACCGCACGTCCACGCTGCGGGTCGGGAAGTGGTGGGACATCGCGGTGGGCATCGTCAACCCGCTGATGCTGGTGGTCATGTTCGCCATCACCGTGACCGCGCTCGTGCGGGAGGGCTACGGCGGCTATCCCACCTCCTTCGTGGGCTGGTTCGGCTGGGGCATGGTGCTCCTCATGATCGTCGCGGCCTTCGCCCTCACCGCGGTCCCCTGGCGCACCCCAGTCGATGACTTCGACGCCGTCCGGGTGCACGAGCGCGGCGACGACCTGCTCGTGGACGCCCCCGAACCGCTGCGGGCCGAACGGCTCGAGAGACTGTCCGAGGAAGAGGAAGGGGGCCGGCGATGACCGCAACGGCCATTGTCATGATGCTGGTGGCGATCGCGTTGATCTGGGGCGGCCTCGCCGTCTCGACTCGCTACCTGCTCACCCACCCCCTGCCGGCGGAGGACGCAGGCCCCACCACCCCGGGCTCGTACCCGACGAAACGCTGACCGCGTCCTCGCCGCGGCACTGACCCACTCGAACCCGCACCCTCCGGGCCAACTGCCCGGGCGGTGCGGGTTCGAGCATGCTGTCTGCCTCCCCAAGTGCGCCCGCAGTCTTGGCCGGGCTTCCTATCCGGGCCCCAAGCGCCCCCGCAGTCTCGACCCGCTTGCCCTCACCGCCCCAAGTGCGTACGCAGTCTTGACCCGCTTCCCCAATTGCGTACGCAGAACGTTCTGGCGGGTTGTATACCACCCGCAGGAACGTCCCAGACCCGCAGGATCGTCCTGCGTACGCTGTTGGGAACGAGAGCGAGCCGCACGAGGCCCGCAGGAACGTCCTGCGTACGCTCTTGTGGCCACGGCCCCCTCCTCCGACCCCAACAGCGGGCGCACGATCGTCTTGCGTACGCTCTTGGGGCTCGGGACGAGCTGCACGAGACCCGCGGGAACGTCCCAGACCCGCAGGAACGTCCTGCGTACGCTCTTGGGGCTCGGGACGAGCCGCACCAGACCCTCAGACCCGCAGGACCCTCCCGCGTACGCTGTTGGGTCCGCGGCGGCTCGGGGGCCGAGGAGCAGGCTGCACATCGGCGCCTCGCACGGGCTCGGCCGCGTCGCCTGCCGACCGGGTGGAACGTCCCGCCCCGCACTGCCGCCGGCGGGGTACATTTGGCGGCGGATCGCGAGGAAGGGATCGCCACGTGGCACGGAAGTTGATGTCAGGGAACGAGGCCATCGCACTGGGTGCGTGGGAGGCCGGGGCCGCGCTCGGGTGCGGGTACCCGGGAACCCCCTCCACCGAGATCATCGAGGCCCTGCACGGCTACCCGGACGTCTACACGGAATGGTCCGTCAACGAGAAGGTGGCCTACGAGGTGGCGTTGGGCGCCGCCGTCGTCGGGGCGCGCGCACTGGTGACGATGAAGCACGTGGGCGTCAACGTGGCTGCGGACCCGCTGTTCACGTCCGCCTACACCGGGGTGGAGGGCGGGCTCGTGTGCGTCACCGCGGACGATCCCTCCATGCACTCCTCCCAGAACGAGCAGGACAACCGGAACTACGCCGTCGCGGCGAAGCTCCCCATGTTCGAGCCGTCCGACTCCGCCGAGGCCCGCGAGTTCACCCGCGCCGCCTTCGAGCTGTCCGAGGCCTTCGACACCCCCGTGTTCCTCCGCACCACCACCCGCCTGTCCCACTCGAAGGGCGTCGTTGACGTCGACGACGCCGCCCCCACCCCCGTCCGCCGCCACCCCGAGCTGCGGCACAACCCCCGTAAGTACGTCATGATCCCGGCCAACGCCCGGCCGCGCCGCCTCGCACTGGAGGAGCGCTGGACGCGGCTGCGCGAGGCCGTGGAGACCCATCCGGCGAACCGGGTGGAGGAGGGCACCAGCGGGATCGGGGTCATCAGTTCCGGGGTGAGCTACGAGCACGTCAGGGAGGTGCTGCCGGACGCGAGCGTGCTCAAGCTCGGGATCGTCCACCCCCTCCCCCGGCGACTGATCGAGGAGTTCGCCGCCCGGCACGAGACCCTCTACGTGGTGGAGGAGCTGGACCCCGTCATCGAGACCCAGGTGCGCGCCTGGGGCATCGCCTGCCACGGCAAGGACGTGTTCCCCGCGATCGGGGAGTTCAGCCCCGAAGTGCTGCGGGCCGCGCTCGGCCTGCCCGCGGCCGGCGGCGAGCCCAGCGCCCTGCCCGTCCCGCCGCGTCCGCCCGGCCTGTGCGTCGGGTGCCCGCACGCGAACGTCTTCACCGCCCTGCGGGACCGGGACATGATCGTCTCCGGGGACATCGGCTGCTACTCGCTCGGCGTGCTGCCGCCGTACAGCGCGATGGACACCCTCGTG
>RZYE01000272.1 GCA_009930425.1 Actinomycetota bacterium
CGGTGGAGCAGCAGGAGCGCGTTCGGCCCCGCGATCCCGAAGATCCGGCAGAACCGCGTGGCGAACCCCGAGTGCTGGGTGAACACCTGGGCGGAGGGCCACTCCTTCTTGAGCCGGCGCACCTCCAGCCCGTTGCGTGCGACGTCCTCCAGGCCGAGCAGGCTCACCGGCTCCCGGAAGATCGCGCTCACCTCGGACACCTCGGCCGGGGTCGAGGCGCCCCGCCGCAGGTGGAAGAGCTTGATGAGGTTGACCACCTGGCCGGACCCGTTCCCGTAGGCGAGCTGGATCCCGCTCCACGTGGCGCCGGTGCGGAGGAAGTCGCTCGTGACCTCGCCGGTCTCCTCGTCCGGGTGACGGCGCCAGGCGCCTCGGATGTAGGTGACGTGGGACCGGTCCCGCCCGCCCGTACCATCCCCGGCCGCGGCGTTGAACCGCAGCTTGCCGCGCGGGGTGAGGACGGTGGAGATCGCGTCCACCACCGACGACTTCCCCGAACCGGAGTGCCCTGTCAGCAGGTAGCCCTTGCGCGCCACCTCGATGACGTGGTGATTGCTGAACGTCCCCCAGTTGACCAGCTCGATGCGGTCGAGCCGCCACTGGCCCGGGTGGGTCACCGTCGTCATTCGTCCTCCCCGTCCTCATCGTTCCCCTCGACGGCGGCGCCACGTGACGCGCCGTCGCCGGCGATGCGCCGGAACTCGGCGTGGATGGCCGCCACCTCGTCCGCCCCGAGGACGAGGCGCAGGACCGGGGAAATCTCGAACCGGCCCTCGGTGGAGGTACGCGCCAAGATGCCGTACTTCTCGAGCTTCGTGATGGTGGCGTTCACCCGCTTGCCGAACAGGGCCGGATCGCCACGGTCCTTGCCGTGGTAGACGCCGAGCTGGTCGCCGAGTTCGTCCGATCCCACGATGACCCGCTCCCCCGGCGCGGCCCGCAGGAGGAGCTGGCGGAGGTGGAGGAGGGCGGCGGTGTCGAGGAAGGTGAGCGGCGCCGTCCGCACCACCTGTGGCGTCTCGATCTCCGCCGTCACGTTGCGGACGAAGGCGATCTCGGACTCGCGGTCCACCACGAGGTCGAGGAACAGGTCCGCCAGGCGGGAGCGGATGGCGTCCTCGTCACCGAGAAGCGCGGCCCACAACCGCCCATGCCGGTTGGCACTGAGATGCGGTCCACGTACCAACTGGACGAGGGCGCGACGCGACCCCTCGAGCAGGGTGCCCGAGTCGCCGGGCCAGAGCGGATGCTCGCTCATTCGATGGGCTCCTTGAAGAGGTGGTGGGGGACGGTTCCGAGCTGCGTTGCCCCGGAGCGGGACACCCAGCGGACCGTCTCGCTCGCACCGAGGGCGCTGGCGTACTCCTCTGCGAGGATCAGGAGCCCGACGACGCTCGCCAGCCCCTGTGTCGCGGGCCGGCGATCGAGGACGTCCCCGATGGTGGCGGCACCGATCTCGCTCACCACCTCGGAGACGTTGCGGCGGAGCTCGGCCATGTCGATATCCGACTCGCGGGCGAGGGCGCGGATGTCCGCGATGTCGACGGCGTCCGGGACCGCCGTCGTCACGTCCGCCTGGGTCTCGCTGTCGGCCGGGTTGTGCAGGCGCAGCGCGGCGATCGAGGTGAGCGGGACGGAGGTGAGATCGAGCGTGCGGTCGAGGCGGGTGAGGGGGCTGAGCCGGTCGGCGAGAGTGAGCATCGTGCCCATGACCTCGCGGACGGACGCGTTGAGCTGCCGGTCCTCCTGGAACTCGTGGCTCTGCACGAAGCGGCGCAGGCTCCGGGTGAACGAGGTCATGACGTCGTGAATCTCGGTGCTCTGGTCCTGCAGGCTGGGGATGAGGCGGCGGAGCTGCCGGACCTGGGGGCGGGTGAGGGCCGCCGTGAAGTCACGCTGGAGAAGTGCCGCGACGTCTCCGTCCACCTGGCTCGCCTGCTCAGAGTCGAGGATGAGGGCGTAGAAGCCGTTGAAACTGCGGCCGGCCTCGGAGTCCGCGAGGTGGTCCATGCCGCGGAACACCTCGTCGAGGACCGTCCCGCGGGCCTCCGGCTCTTGGATGAGGCGCTCACGCAGGGCCCGGTTGAGCTCCTCGAGTTCGGCGCGGACCCGCGCGAAGTCCGCGGGGAGCTCGGCGGCGATGCCGAGGATGTCCTCCGCGCGCTCCGCGGCGCGCTCGTCCGGGAGGATCGCGACTTCCCCCGCGGACACCCGGGCGATCTGCTCGTCCAGCCGGGCGCGCTGCTCGGTCAGGGCCGCGAGGCGCGAGGTGGCGTCCGGGTCCGTCTCGACGGCCAGCTCGCGCAGCTGGCGCAGGATCGTGGCGAGGCGGGACTCGGTCACCACGGTGCGGGGCGCGGTGACCTGCTCGAGGAAGCGGATCGCGGTGAGGGCGCCGTCGGAGAGCTCGTAGGTCTCCTCGCGGGCCTCCTCCGCCGCGCGGCGGACCAGGAAACCGGCCCGCACCCACTCGGCGCAGTAGCCACGGGCGGTGAGAGGGAGCTCGAACCCGCGGTCCCGGAGATCATCGAGGTCCGCGTCCATGTTCTCGAACAGCACGGGCGCGGCCACCCGCTTGTCCGTGCCCCCCAGGTGCGCCTGGAGGAGTGCCGCGATGGCCGGTGCGTTCTGGGCGCGCAGCAGACGGAGCGCGGCGCTCTCCCCGAGCGCTCGCTGCGTGGCCAACGCGACTGTCACCGTGGACATGGCTCCGAGGGTAGCCGGGGCCGCTGACATCGGGCTCTCACCCTTCCCGGACGTGGGATGAGCCACGCCGCGCAACGTCAGTCACACCTCCCCATCGCCCGTCAGCTCCCACAGCGTGTC
>RZYE01000273.1 GCA_009930425.1 Actinomycetota bacterium
GACATCGCCCAGGCCGCCGAGTCCGGCTACGCCCTGAAGCTCCTCGCCATCTGCGACCGGCTCGACGACGGCGTGTCCGTTCGCGTCCGGCCCACCCTCCTGCCGCTCAGCCACCCGCTCGCCTCGGTGCACGGCGTGTTCAACGCCGTCGTCGTCGAGGCCGAGGCGGCCGGCCGCCTCATGTTCTACGGCCGGGGCGCCGGCGGCTCGGCGGCGGCCTCCGCCGTCCTGTCCGACGTCGTCGCCGCCGCCGCGCACAAGGCACACGGCGGGCACGCCCCCCGGGAGTCCGCCTACGCCGCCCTGCGCGTGCTGGGCCCGGAGGAGGTGCGGACCGCGCTGTCGGTTCGCCTGAAGGTCGCGGACGAGGTCGGGGTGCTCGCAGGGGTCGCCGGGGTCTTCGCCGGGAACGGGATCTCGATCGAGTCGGTGCGCCAGTCCCCGGCGAACGGTGACTCCACCATCACGATCGTCAGCCACGTGGCGCGGCTCGGTGACCTGATGCACACCGTCGAGGAGTTGCGCGCGAGCGCGTCCGTCCACGAGATCCTCTCGGTGACGGCCGTGGAGTCCGACTGATGGCCCAGCCGTGGCGCGGCATCATCGCCGAGTACGCCGAGCGCCTGCCTCGCACCGAGAACGTGGTCACCCTCCTCGAGGGCGGCACCCCGCTGGTGCGCGCCCCCCACCTCGACTCGCTGACCGGCGCGCGGGTGTACGTCAAGGTCGAGGGCGCGAATCCCACCGGATCCTTCAAGGATCGCGGCATGACCATGGCGATCTCGGAGGTCGCCGACCAGGGCGTGAAGCTGGTGGCCGCCGCGTCCACCGGGAACACCTCGGCCTCCGCCGCGGCCTATGCGGTGCGCGCGGGAATCGGCTGCGCCGTGGTGCTGCCCGCCGGGAAGATCGCGGCCGGGAAGCTTGCCCAGGCCATCGTGCACGGCGCCACCCTCGTGGCGGTGGACGGCAACTTCGACGACTGCCTGCGCATCGTCCGCGAGCTCACCGAGGCCCACCCGGTGGCGCTCGTCAACTCGATCAACCCGTACCGCCTCCAGGGGCAGAAGACCGCCGCCTTCGAGATCGTCGACGTCCTCGGTGACGCCCCGGACATCCACGTCCTGCCGGTCGGCAACGCCGGGAACATCTCCGCCTACTGGATGGGATACAGCGAGTACGCCGGCCGCCGCACGTCCGCGAGCTTCGAGGACTCGGCGACCCGGCTCGCCCCGGTGGCCAGCCGGGTACCGCAGATGTGGGGGATCCAGGCCGAGGGCGCCGCACCCCTTGTGAAGGGGAGGCCGGTGGAGCACCCCGAGACGGTCGCCACCGCGATCCGGATCGGCAACCCGGCGTCCTGGGGCTACGCCGTCGAGGCGCGGGACCGCTCCGGTGGCTGGATCGCCTCGGTGACCGATGCCGAGATCCTCGACGCCCAGGCCATGCTCGCTGCCCGGGTCGGCGTGTTCGTCGAGCCGGCCTCGGCGGCCTCGGTCGCTGGCCTCGTCCAGGCCGCGGAGCGCGGGCTGGTCCCCGAGGGTGCCACCATCGTCTGCACGGTCACGGGCAACGGGCTCAAGGACACCGCCACCGCGCTCGGCTCCCACACCGTGGACCCCACCGTGATCGCCCCGACCCTCGATGCGGCGGTCAGGGCGCTCGGCCTCTAGGAAACCATGCGCCTCGCCACCGACCACGCCACCCTCACCGTCCCCGCGACCTCGGCCAACCTCGGTCCCGGGTTCGACACGCTCGGCCTTGCCCTCGAGCTCCGCGACCGGGTCATCGTGCGCGCCGTCGCGGGGGAGACCCGGGTGACGGTCCGCGGCGAGGGTGCCGGCACCGTGGCGGCCGGGGAGGACCACCTCGTGGTGCGGGCGATCCGGATCGGCCTCGAGTTCGCCGGCGCGCCGCAGGTGGGGCTCGACCTGGTCTGCCACAACGCGATCCCGCACGCCCGGGGCCTGGGCTCGTCCGCGGCCGCCGTCGTCGTCGGCCTGATGGCGGCCCGCGCCCTGGTCGCGGAACCCGAGACGCTGTCCGACGACGTCGTGCTGCAGCTGGCGACCGACCTCGAGGGCCACCCGGACAACGCCGCGCCGGCCCTCCACGGCGGCGCCACCCTCGCCTGGGTCGACGACGGCCGCGCACGGTGGGTGCCGCTCGAGGTCTCGCCACGGATCGAGGTGGTCGCGCTCGTGCCGGAGGCCACGGCCTCCACCCGTACCGCGCGCGCTGCGCTCCCGCGGACCGTCTCCCACACGGACGCCGTGTTCAACGTGCAGCGCGCGGCCCTCATGGTGGAGGCGCTGCGGCACCCGGAGCTCCTCATGGCCGCCACCGAGGACCGGCTCCATCAGCCCTACCGTCGCGAGGTGATGGGCCAGTCGCTGGAGGTGATGGACGCGTTGCGCGCCAGGGGAATCCCGGCCGTCCTCTCGGGAGCCGGCCCCACCGTCCTGGCCTTCGGCCGGCCCGACAGGGCGCTCGGTGACGCGCTGATCCGGCACGGATGGCGTGTCGAGGAGTTGCCACTCGCCGCCGAGGGCGTCCGTATCCTCTGAGATCCGCCAGATCCTGCTATTGTGGGAGCGCACGAACGCGATCGACACATCGCACTTCTGCGTGCGGGCCCCGAATGACCGTCCAGCGGCTCTGGGTTGCCCAGGACGTGCACAATCATCCACTTCAGGTCGATCGACCGGGGGAAGGAACCTCGTGACCCAGACTTCCGACGTTCTGGCATCCAAGCGCCTGCCGGAACTCCAGTCCATGGCCGCTGCCATGGGAATCAAGGGCATCTCGAAGATGCGCAAGGG
>RZYE01000274.1 GCA_009930425.1 Actinomycetota bacterium
GTGATCAACGACGAGGAGTCGGAGCACGCCGCGTCCTTCGCGGACGACGAACTGCGGGACCTGTTCGCACGCGAGCTCGCCTCCCTCTCGGACGGCGCGGAGGAGGCCGGCACCGTCGAGCAGGCGGTGGCCGTCGCCGAGCACGGCACGTACTCCCTCGGGACCAACGACGGCGGCGCGATCGTCGTGGGCGCCATCGAGCGGGACGTGACGTTCACGCGCACGATCGAGGGCTCCACCCTCCAGGTCGGGGAGAACATCGCGCTCGGCGGCGCCACCGAGGTCGAGGGGTCGCACACGGCGACGTACCTCGTCACCCTCGCGTTCCACGTCCCCGCAACTGGCAGCGATGCCCAGATCCGACTGCTCGGGACGGAGCGGATCCTCGTCGCCGTGACACGCGACGATTCGGTCTCCCCGGACTGAGTCCTACGATGGGTGCATGAACTCACTAAACGTGCACGGCGCGGTCGACCTGTCGTCGCTCGCCGCACCCCGCCGGACCGCCGCACCCACCGCCCGCCCCGGGATCGTCGTCGACGTCACCGACGCGACCTTCGACTCCCTGGTGCAACGCTCCGCCACGGTCCCGATCGTGGTCGACCTCTGGGCCGAGTGGTGCCAGCCCTGCAAGACGCTCGGCCCCATCCTCGAGAGGCTCGCCGCGGAGTACGGCGGCCGGTTCCAGCTCGCGAAGATCGACGTCGACGCCAACCCGCAGGTGGCCGCGGCATTCCAGGTCCAGTCGATTCCCACGGTGGTGGCACTGCTGGGGGGCCAGGCGGTGCCGCTCTTCCAGGGGGCCCACCCCGAGGCACAGATCCGCCAGGTGCTCGACCAGCTCCTGGCCGTCGCGGCCCAGAACGGCATCACCGGGACCGTCGGCGCGGTCGATGGCGAGCCGGAGCAGGCGCCGGAGCCCGAACTGCCGCCCCTGCACTCCGAGGGCCAGGCAGCGATCGAGGCCGGTGACTGGGCTGCCGCGGAGGACGCCTACCGCAGGGCGCTCAAGGAGAACCCCGCTGACGCGGATGCGAAGGCAGCGCTGGCCCAGGTCCAGATGCTGGCCCGGCTCGACGGCCTCGACCCCGCCGCGGTCGTCGCGGGGGCTCGGGAGGGCGACCTCGACTCGCAGCTCCTGGCGGCGGATGCGGAACTGGCCACGGGGCAGTACCGGGCGGCGTTCGACCGCCTCATCGACGTCGTGCGGACGGGCGAGCGCGAGCCGGCCCGCAAGCGCCTCGTGGAGTACTTCGACATCGTCGGGTCCTCGCACCCGGACGTGGCGCTCGCGCGCAGGAACCTCGCGGCGGCGCTCTACTAGCGGACCACGGGCCGACCAAGAACGGGGAGGGAACCGCGCGGTTCCCTCCCCGTCGTCACGCTCCCGTCACCGGGGCTCGCCCTTGGCCTTGTCCGGGACCAGCCAGAGGGCACCGAGGGGCGGGACGCGGAGCCGGACGGAGAACGGCCGTCCCTGCCAGGGGATCTCCTCGGCCTCCACCCTGCCGAGGTTGCCGACACCCGAACCGCCGTACTCGACGGCGTCGGTGTTCAGCACCTCGAGCCAGTCGCCCCCGTGCGGCAGGCCCACGCGGTAGCCCTCGTGCGGCACGCCCGCGAAGTTCACGATGCACACCATGTGCTCGGAGAAATCGGGAGTCTTCCGCATGTAGATGATCGTGTTGTGATCGCCGTCCCCGGCCTCGATCCACTCGAAGCCCTCGTGGGAGAAGTCGTCCGCCCAGAGCGCGGGGCTCTCCTTGTAGAGCTCGTTCATCCGTGCCACCAGGTCGGCGACGCCCGCATGCGTGGGGTTGTCGAGGTGCCACCAGTCCAGGCCACGGGACTCGTTCCACTCGGCCTCCTGGGCGAACTCCTGTCCCATGAACAGCAGCTGCTTGCCCGGGTGCGACCACTGGTAGGCCAGCAGGGCCCGCACGCCGGCCAGCTGCTGCCACCAGTCGCCCGGCATCTTGCGCATGATCGATCCCTTGCCGTGCACGACCTCGTCGTGGGACAGCGGGAGGATGAACTGCTCGGAGAAGGCGTAGATGAGGGAGAACGTCAGCTCGCCGTGGTGGTAGCGCCGGTTGATCGGCAACTCGGAGAGGTAGCGCAGGGTGTCGTTCATCCACCCCATGTTCCACTTCAGCCCGAACCCGAGGCCGCCGATGTTCGTGGGCGCGGTGACGCCGGGCCACGCCGTCGACTCCTCGGCGATCATCACCACTCCGGGCACCTTCTTGTACGCGGTCGCGTTCGCCTCCTGGAGGAAGGAGATCGCCTCGAGGTTCTCTCGGCCACCGTGGGCGTTCGGGCGCCACTGCCCGTCCTTGCGCGAGTAGTCGAGGTAGAGCATCGAGGCCACCGCGTCGACGCGAAGCCCGTCGATGTGGAACTCCTGCAACCAGTACAGGGCGTTCGCCACGAGGAAGTTGCGGACCTCACGGCGCCCGAAGTTGAAGATCATGGTGCCCCAGTCGGGGTGCTCGCCCCGCAACGGGTCCGGGTCCTCGTACAGTGCGGTGCCGTCGAATCGGGCGAGGGCCCACATGTCCTTCGGGAAGTGCGCCGGCACCCAGTCGACGATCACGCCGATCCCCGCCTGGTGCAGCTTGTCGACGAGGTGGCGGAAGTCGTCCGGGACGCCGAGGCGGGCGGTCGGTGCGTAGTAGGACGTGACCTGATAGCCCCACGATCCTCCGAACGGGTGCTCGGCCACCGGCATCAACTCGACGTGGGTGAAGCCGAGGCGTGAGACGTACTCGACGAGTTCGTCGGCGAGCTCGCGATACCCCAGCCCCTGCTTCCAGGAG
>RZYE01000275.1 GCA_009930425.1 Actinomycetota bacterium
AGGAAGGGGACTTCGGAGACTCCGCCGCCGTAGACCTTGACGTTGGACGCGGACCAGAGCTTCTTCATGCCGGCCTCGCCCCACACGTCGGCGCCCTGGGACCAGGACTGCAGGATGGTCATGAGGATGATGCCCCTGGAGCCGTAGTGGGAGTACAGGTTGGGCAGGTCCCGCCAGCGGCACACGTTGGCGGCCTCGTCCAGCACCCCGAGCAGTGGGACGTTGAGGCGGCCGCCGGCAGAGCGGGCGGCGATGGTTTCGGCGGCGTCGACGACGGCGACGGTGAGCGCGGTGACGAGGGGGCCGGCACTCCCCCGGCCTTCCTTCGACAAGGAGTAGAGGGTGCCGCCGGTGGCGACGAAGTCGGCGGGGTGGAACTGCGGGCGGCGGTCCGCGGGGCCGGTGGGGGTGACCCAGCGGGCGACGGCCCGGTTGGTCAGGCAGGAGGCCATCTGTTGGGCGGTGCCGTACACCCCGCCGCGTTGCTTCTCGGGGGCGGTGATGACCCCGAACACCTGGGCGGAGAGCAGGTCGTACCCGTGGCGGCGCAGGATGCGGGCGGGTTCGTCGGTGGTGGGGTTGGTGAGCCAGGTGTACACGTCCGTGATGGGACGCCCGTCCAGGGCGGCGGCCATGAGCAGGCCGGCGAGCAGGTCCTGGCCGGCGGGGTCGAAGAACGCATCGGTGCGGGCGCCGGGGTCGCGGGACCCGGCGGCGAAGTGCTCCGCGAGTGTCGCGGCTCTGACCTCGTCGGTGACGTAGGTCAGCGGGTCCCACCACCAGGTGGGCTCCTCGAGCGCGATGGACTGGGGGTCGAACACCCAGACGGGGCCGGCTGCGGCGCGGGGTTGCGGGTGGCGTCGACGACGTCGCGCTTGTTGGAGGTGACGAGCACGGCCCCCGGGGCCTCGAGGATCGCCGGGACCGCGCGGGAGGTGGTCTTGCCGGTTCGGGGTCCCCAGATGTCGATGTGCATGTCCTCCCAGGAGCCGTAGAGCGGCACTCCCCCGGTCACGGTCCGACCGATGGGGACCCCGGGTGCGTCGAAGCCGAGGCGGGTCGCGGTCGCCGCGACGGCTTTGCGGCTGATGCTCTCAACGTCCCGCCCGCGGCCCATGTACCGGGCCTGCCCGTCGACGCGGGTGCCCCTCCCCCGCGTCCGCTGCACGACCACGATCACGCCGGCACCCACCAGGACGAGGAGGGCGAGAAGGCTGACCAGGACGGTGGTCGCCGCGGCCGGCCACGCGATGGTGCCACCCAGGTCCCCGAAGAGGACATCGAAGGGGTCCGCTGGCAGGGGGTCGGTGATCCCGGCGAGCCGGCGCCCGATCTGCAGAGATGCTGTGATTGCCGCCAATGCGGTGATTGCGGTGAATAGTAGCGTTAGCCCGAGGATCGCTTCGGTGGACAGTCCGCCGGGGTCGCGGCGCCGGTTGTTCGGGGTGCTCATGCGAGCTCCTCGGTTGGGGCGCCGATGCGGGAGCGGTGGTGCCACCGCTTGTTGGTGTCATTGATCGCCCGCTCGACGTCGGTGAGCTGGACGCTGATCGGCATGCCGGGTCGGCCGCCCACCTTGACGAGGAAGCGTCCCCGCCCCGGAGGTTCGGTCTCCCGCTCGGTGGCGGGATTCCAGGTTGGGGGGTCCTGCCAAGAGATCAGTAGATCCTGTTCGGCCTGGGACAGTGGGATGGCGCTGGTGAGCTGGGGCATCTCCGCGGCGGGCAGGCCGCCGCAGATGACCATGCCGGAGCGTTCCACGAAGCCCTTGGCCTTCATTCGGTCCTCCTCGGTGGGCAGGGCGAGGAGGTCGGACATGGTGTGGGAGATCATCGCCATCCCCACCCCGCGTTGCCGGTTCAACCGGGTGAGGGCGTCGACGCGGTCAACCATGCCCCGCCCGGCCCGCAATGCCCGCCACAGTTCGTCCAGGATGACGAAGTAGTGCCGCCGCGGTTCCAGGCCGGCCTCGGCCAGCGCGTTAGCGACGTCAACCATCCCGAAACCGGCCGACCAGCACGCCAGCAGCGCGGCGGCCTGCAGATCCCGTTCGGAGTCGTCGATGGAGGACACGTCGCAGACCACGGGACGATCCCGCTTCATGGGGTTGGTGGTCGGTTGGGAGAAGGTCTCCCCCAGTCGTCCGCCGCCCACGAGACCAATGAGGGAGGCCTCGAGGTTCTCAGTGATCTTCCGGTAGCGGACGTCGTCCCCCCGGTCCAGCGCGGCGGCGCGCACGTCCGCGGGGGCGTTCTGGACGACGCGGAGCAGGTCGGCGAGGACCGGTACGCCGCGGTGGGTCTCGTTGAGGACCTTCAGTGCCCGGTCGAGGATGGTCTCCTCTTGGTCCGTCGGCGGCTGGCCGCGCATGATTGTCACCACGGGGGAGACCATGGTGTGCCGACGGCCGTGGGCACCGGCCAACACCTGGGTGCGGGCCGTCCCTGTCAGGCGTTCCGCGGCCGCGGTTGCCTCCCCCGGGTCGAGCACGTTCAGGTAGCCCCGCCCCCGCCCCAAGGGGATGACCTGCCCGCCGAGAGCCTCGATAAGGTCCACGCAGTGCGGCTTCAGGTCTTGGGCGACTGTCGCACAGGTCATGGTGAACCGCAGAGATCAGACCCACCTGCACCCAAACGTGCAGGACGATCCTGCACGTATCCTGCACGCCGGGCCAACAGGAAAGCCCCCAACCAGCGTTTCCGCAGGTCGGGGGCTTGATTTGAGGCTCCCGCGACTGGACTCGAACCAGTAACCGTCCGATTAACAGTCGGATGCTCTGCCAATTGAGCTACGCGGGATCGCGCTGAACG
>RZYE01000276.1 GCA_009930425.1 Actinomycetota bacterium
GACAGTCGACCCCACCACCGGCCGTGCCCCCAGCGAGCGCGAGCGGATCAAGGCGATGGTGGCGATCGCGCTCAAGGCGGAGGAGGTGGGCCTCGACGTCTTCGCGACCGGGGAGCACCACAACCCGCCGTTCGTGCCCTCCTCGCCCACCACGATGCTCGGCTACATCGCCGCGCGGACGGAACGGCTCATCCTGTCCACGGCCACCACGCTCATCACCACGAACGACCCGGTGAAGATCGCCGAGGACTACGCGATGCTCCAACACCTCGCGGACGGCCGCGTGGACCTGATGATGGGCCGTGGCAACACCGGGCCCGTCTACCCCTGGTTCGGGAAGGACATCCGCCAGGGCGTGGCGCTCGCGTTCGAGAACTACGCCCTGCTGCGGCGCCTGTGGGATGAGGAGGTCGTGGACTGGCAGGGAAAGTTCCGCACGCCGCTCCAGGGCTTCACCTCCACCCCCCGGCCCCTCGACGGCGTCGCGCCCTTCGTGTGGCACGGCTCCATCCGCACCCCGGAGATCGCCGAGCAGGCCGCCTACTACGGGGACGGCTTCTTCCACAACAACATCTTCTGGCCGATGTCCCACACGAGGCGGATGGTCGAGTTCTACCGGCAGCGCTTCGAGCACCACGGCCACGGCCGGGCCGATCAGGCGATCGTCGGGCTCGGCGGGCAGGTCTTCATGCGCCCCCGTTCCCAGGACGCCGTACGCGAGTTCCGCCCCTACTTCGACCACGCCCTCGTCTACGGAGGCGGCCCCTCGCTGGAGGACTTCTCGACCGAGACGCCGCTCACGGTCGGCTCGCCCCAGCAGGTCATCGACCGCTACGCCTCGATGCGCCACGCCGTCGGGCACTACCAGCGCCAGCTGTTCCTGATGGACCACGCCGGGCTTCCGCTCGAGACGGTGCTGGAGCAGATCGAGATCCTCGGCACCGAGGTGGTGCCCGTGCTGCGCCGCGAGATGGACGCGGCGCGACCCGCCGGCGTCCCCGACGCCCCCACGCACGCATCGCTCGTCGCGGCCCGCGGCGGCGCGGCGGAGAGTGCCGTCGACCCGGCGAGCCTCGTCGACCGCTGGACCGGCACGCGGGCGGAGGACGCCAACCGGCTGGAGGTGGTCCGGTGACCCGGCACGTCGTCGTCGTGAGCGCCGGGCTGCGGGAGCCGTCGTCGACGTCGTTGCTCGGGCAGCGGCTCGCGGCCGCGGTGACGGCGGGGCTCGCCGAGCGCGGGGAGCAGGCGGAGGTCACGGTGGTCGAGTTGCGCACCCTGGGGCCGGAGATCATGCAGGCCATGACCTCCTTCGCGCCGCAAACGCTGCGCGACGCGTTCGACGCCGTCGTGGCGGCGGACGGCGTCATCGCCCTCACCCCGCTGTTCAACACCTCGTACTCGGGGCTCTTCAAGTCCTTCTTCGACGTCCTGCCCGAGGGGCACGTGGCGGGCACGCCCGTGCTGCTCGGAGCGACCGGCGGGACCCCGCGCCACTCGCTCGCCCTCGACTACGCGGTGCGGCCGATGTTCACCTACCTGCACGCGGAGGTGCTCACCACCACCGTGTTCGCAGCCACCGACGACTGGGGCGCCCAGGACGACGCCGTCCGGCCCCTTCCCGAGCGCATCACCCGTGCGGGCCGTGAATTCGCGGCGGCCCTCGCCCGCCGGGAGCCGGCCGCCGCACGGGACGAGTTCGGTGGGACGCCGTCGTTCGAGGAGATGTTCCCCGGCTGATCAGCCGATCTCGAGCGCCGTGACCATCCAGCGCCCGTGGTACACCTCGAGGCGCAGTGCCGCGGCACGGACGCGGGTGCCGTCGTGCAACGTGACCGCAGCCTCGTGGGCGAACTCGTCCACCCGCCAGACGCTCACGGAGCGCACCCGGACGCCGGTCGAGCGGCGCGCCCCGACCACCCGGGCCGCGAGCCCGGCGCGGCGCGACAGGGCGACGTGCACCGGCGCGGCCAGCCACCGGTTCAGCTGGCTCACGGACCGGATCCCCAGCAGGACCTCGGTGGCGGTTCGGGCGATGAGCCCCGCCCAGTCCCTCGGGTCCGGCAGCGGTGGGCCGGCCGCGCCGGGGACCGGCCGGGCCTCGGCGGCGCGCTTCTCGTGGGCGGCCGCCCCGGACGGGGAGTCCCCGACGGCACGGAACCGCACGGGGTCCCACACCGTCGTCGCGCGGGCACGGCCCGGTCCCGCCGGGGGCCTGCTGTCGGGTGGCCGGGTGGCGGGGCCCGAGGGCCGGCCCGCCGGGGGATGGACCGCGCGGCGGGCCGCCGGGCCGCTCACGACCGCGCCCCGTCCGGCACGGTGAGCACGTCACCCGGGTGGATGAGATCGGGATTCTCGGCGAGCGCCGGGTTCGCCGCCACCCAGTCGGCGACCCCCCGGGCGATCCGCGCGTCGGTCGGCTCCGCCAGGTGGTCCTCCACGATCTCCCACAGGCACTCGCCCGCGGCGACGACGTGCGTGGCGGGATGCCCCGTGGCCGGCTCGACGACGGGATCCGCGGCCGCGGCGGGCGGTGCCGTCGGGACCGACGCGCCAGTGGCGGGCGGCGCCGCCGGGACCGAGGCTGGAACCGAGGCTGCGACCGACGCTGCGACCGCGGCGAAGGCCGGGGCCGGGGTGGCGACCGCCAGGGGTGGGACGGGAGCGCCGTCGCCGGTGAGATCCGCGGCGAAGTCCGCGGCGTCGAGGGTGGCGACGGTGCCCCACGAGAGGTCGTCGGGCGCCTCGGCGTGGGCGGGCGTGATGGCGAGGAGGCCGAGGCCGGCACCGAGGGCGAGCCGCCG
>RZYE01000277.1 GCA_009930425.1 Actinomycetota bacterium
CGCCGGGTGCGCTCGGTGATCTGCGTGGTGGAGGACGCGAAGGATGTCCCCGCGATCGAGCGGACGCGGGAGTACCGGGGGCTGTACCACGTGCTCGGTGGCGCCATCAACCCGATCCGCGGGATCGGTCCCGACCAGCTCCGCGTCCGGGAACTGCTCACCCGGCTCTCCACCGGGGAGGTGGAGGAGGTCATCCTCGCCACCAATCCGAACATCGAGGGGGAGGCCACCGCGAGCTACCTGGCGCGCATGCTGGCCACCATGGAGGTCCCCGTCTCGCGGCTCGCGTCCGGGCTGCCCGTCGGGGGAGACCTAGAGTACGCGGACGAGATCACGCTGGGGCGGGCCTTCGAGGGGCGCCGGCGCATGAACGCCCCCCCTACCTGAGATTGACGCCATCTCATGAACGTCCCCCATGCCTGAGCTCGATGCCGCCGCCCTCCTCCTGCTGCTCCTCGCCGGCTTCGCGGCGGGCTGGGTGGACGCGGTGGTCGGTGGGGGCGGGCTCATCCAGCTCCCTGCGTTGCTGCTCGTGCCCGGCCTGACGCCGCTCAACGCCCTTGCCACCAACAAGGTCGGTTCCATCATGGGGACCACCACCTCGGCGGTCACCTACTACCGCCGCGTGCACCCGGACCTGCGGACCGCTGTCCCCATGGCGGTCGTGGCCCTGTTCGGGGCTGTCGGCGGGGCCGCGCTCGCTGCCCAGATTCCCGCCGGCCTGTTCCGGCCGATCATCGTGGCGGCCTGCGTCGCCGTGCTGGCGTGGACCGTCGCGCGTCCTACCGCCGGACTGGAGACCGTCCACCGCTTCGGCCAGCGGCGTCACCGTGCACTCGCCGTTCTGCTCGGGGCTCTCATCGGTACCTACGACGGGTTGCTCGGTCCTGGTACCGGTTCGTTCCTCGTGATCAGCCTCGTCGGCGTCCTCGGGTACGCGTTCGTCCCCGCCTCGGCGATCGCGAAGATCGTCAACATGGCCACCAACGCCGGGGCCCTGCTGTTCTTCATCCCGGGCGGCCACGTGGTGTGGGGCCTGGGGCTCGCGATGGGTGCCGCGAACATGCTGGGTGGCTACGTGGGCGCGCGCACGGCTGTCGCGAGAGGCTCACGATTCGTCCGGGTGGTGTTCATCGTGGTGGTGACGGCGTTGCTCGCCCGCCTCGTGCGGGACATGGCCTTCGCCTGATCCAGCCCACGCCCCGTCCGGGAGCCGAGATGGCGGGGGCCGCTGTGTGAGACGCCCCTAGGATGGTCGGCAGCACAGCAGCGGCCGGCCGGTCGCGCAACGGAAGGAGGAACGGCATGGCACTGGTCGTGCAGAAGTTCGGCGGGTCCTCCGTCTCCGACGCCGCGGCGATGAAGCGGGTCGCCCGGCGCATCGCCGCGACGAGGCGGGCGGGGAACGACGTCGTCGTGGTGGTCTCGGCCATGGGCGACACCACGGACGACCTCCTCGATCTCGCCGCCTCGGTGAACGACAACCCCCCGGCCCGGGAGATGGACATCCTCCTCACCGCTGGCGAGCGCATCTCGATGGCCATCCTCGCGCTCGCGATCAACGCCGAGGGCGTCGAGGCCAGGTCCTACACCGGCCAGCAGGCCGGGGTGATGACCGACTCGAAGTATGGCAAGGCGTCCATCACCGGAGTCGTCCCGGACCGCATCATCCGTACCCTCCAGGACGGCCAGGTCGCCATCGTCGCCGGCTTCCAGGGCGTGAACGACCGCAACGACGTGACCACGCTCGGCCGCGGCGGCTCCGACACCACCGCCGTCGCCCTCGCCGCCGCCCTCAAGGCGGACGTGTGCGAGATCTACACGGACGTCGACGGCGTGTACACCGCCGATCCGCGGGTGGTGCGCACCGCTCGGCGCATCCCGCGGCTCAGCACCGAGGAGACGCTCGAGCTCGCGTCCCACGGCGCCAAGATCCTGCACTTGCGGGCGGTGGAGTTCGCCCGCCGCTACGACGTGCCGCTGCACGTCCGTTCGAGCTTCTCCGACCTGGAGGGAACCTGGGTCGTCAACCGCACCGAGGAGGAAGAGATGGAAGAACCGATCATCGCCGGAGTGGCCCATGACAGGAGCCAGGGCAAGGTCACGGTCGTCGGGGTTCGCGACGAGCCGGGCGCCGCGGCCCGCCTCTTCACCGCGGTCGCGAAGGCGGACGTCAACATCGACATGATCGTGCAGAACATCTCGCACGAGACCCACAAGACGGACATCTCCTTCACGGTCCCCGAGGCGGTCGTGGCCGAGGCGGTCCTCGCCATCCAGGAGGCGAAGGACCAGGTCGCGTTCGATGACATCCTCTACAACGCGAACATCGGCATCGTGTCCCTGGTGGGCGCGGGCATGCGCACGAACCCCGGTGTCTCCGCCACGCTCTTCGACGCGCTCGCCGTCGCCGGGATCAACATCGAGATGATCTCCACCTCCGAGATCCGCCTCTCCGTGGTGGTGGAGTCCGACCGGGTGGACGACGCCGTCCGCGCCATCCACAGCGCCTTCGGGCTGGACTCGGCGGACACCGAGGCCGTGGTGTACGGGGGGACGGGACGATGAGCCGCCAGATGAACGTCGCCGTCGTGGGTGCCACCGGTCAGGTCGGTGGCGTGATGCGCGCGATCCTCGCCGAGCGGGACTTCCCGGTCGCCTCGATGCGCTACTTCTCCTCCGCCCGGTCCGCCGGCACCACGCTGGACTGGCGCGGCCAGGACGTGACGGTCGAGGACGTCGCCACCGCCGACCTCTCCGGCATCGACATCGCCATCTTCTCCGCCGG
>RZYE01000278.1 GCA_009930425.1 Actinomycetota bacterium
GCGGCACCCAGTAGGCGTCGAAGGCGTCCCACGTGGTGAGTTCGATCTCGGAGAGCCACTTGGTGGCCGAGACGTAGCCGTACAGGCCGGCCACCACGAGCCGGGCGGGGAACCCGTGGTCGAGGGGCAGCGGCTCCCCGTTCATCCCGACGGCGACGAGGGCGTCGCGGCCGTCGTTCACCGCCGAGGTGGGGAAGCCGACCGTGAACCCGTCGACCGAGCGGCCCACCACCTGGTCCGCCCCTGGGCGCACCCCGGCCCGGTCCAGCAGCACGCCGAGCGGCACGCCGAGCCAGGCCGCGTTGCCCACGAGGTCCCCTCCGAGGGTGTTGGACACGCAGCTGAGCGTCACCCAGCGCTCCACCATGTCCAGGCCGAGGAGGTCCTCGAAGCTCAGCTCGTACGGCGCCTCCACCATCCCGTGGATCCGCAGGCGCCACGACTCCAGGTCCACGCGGGGCACGCTCAGCGCGGTGTCGATGCGGAAGAAGTCCTCGTTCGGCGTCACGAGCGGGCTGATCCCGGGGTCGGGGAAGGACGTCGCCCGAGCAGGTGCCACGAGGGGCTGCGCGGGGGCCGGGAGCACCACGCTCTCACGGCCGGCCAGCACACGCTTGCCCTGCTCGACGAGGGTGCGTCCCGCTGCCGCCGAGAGCGCCGCCAGCCCGGCGACCACGCCGACCGCCGTGAGGAAGGCCCGCCGCCCGGGGTCCGTGGCCGTCCCGGTCGCATCGGCCACCCCCGTCCCAGGGCCTCGCCCGGCTCCACCGAGTTCCCCGACCGCCGCCGCCCTTCCGAGCAGCCACCGCAGCGCGAGGAGCCCGGCGAGCACCGCCGTCGTCGCGCCGACGACGGCGCCCGCCCCGGGCCGCCCGGCCAGGACGGCGGCCGCGACGCCCACGGCTCCGAGGAGGACCAGTGCCGCGCCGGCGAGGAGGAGGCTCCGGCGGGCGAGCACCCCGATCCCGGCCCCCAGGGCGGCGAGCACGAGCACGATGCCCACGACGAGCGCGGCCTTGTTCATGCTCCCGAAGGTGGCGATGGCCCAGTCCTTGACGGCGGGCGGCGCGGAGTCGATCGCCACGTCCGCGACCGACTCCACGAGGGACGGCACCGGGGCGCCCAGCAGACCGGCCACGAGTTCCGAGGCGCCGAGCGCCGCCAAAACGGCGAGTACCCCTGCACCGGCATCACGGAAACGCATGCACGGAACCTAACCCACGCGCGGCGGTGTCACCAGAGGTGGCGTCATCGGATCCGGCGGGCCCCGTCAGCCCAGAAGCTCCGTCAGCCGAATCCGTCAGTCCGCTGCGTCAGTCCAGCATCTCCGTCACGAGCGCGGCGATCGCGGACCGCTCGGACCTGGTGAGGGTCACGTGGGCGAAGAGGTCGTTGTTCTTGAGTGCCTCGATCACTGCGACCACGCCGTCGTACCGGCCCACCCGCAGGTTGTCCCGCTGGGCGACGTCGTGGGTGAGCACCACCTTCGAGTTCTGGCCGATGCGGGAGAGCACGGTGAGGAGCACGTTGCGCTCCAGGGACTGGGCCTCGTCCACGATCACGAACGCGTCGTGCAGCGAGCGCCCCCGGATGTGGGTGAGCGGCAGCACCTCGAGGAGCCCACGGGACATGACGTCGTCGACCACCTCGTGCGCCACCACGGAGCCGAGGGTGTCGAACACGGCCTCCGCCCACGGGTTCATCTTCTCGTTCTCGCTGCCCGGCAGGTACCCGAGCTCCTGCCCGCCCACCGCGTACAGCGGCCGGAACACGAGCACCTTGCGGTGCTCGTTACGCTCCAGCACGGCCTCGAGCCCGGCGCAGAGGGCGAGCGCGGACTTCCCCGTTCCCGCGCGGCCCCCGAGGGACACGATGCCGATGCTCGAGTCGAGGAGGTGGTCGATCGCCACGCGTTGCTCGGCGGACCGCCCCCGGACCCCGAACACCTCGCGATCGCCGCGGACCACGGCGATCCTGCCGTCGCGCGTCACCTTGCCGAGGGCGGAGCCGCGGGGCGAGTGCAGGATCACGCCGGTGTGGACGGGCTGGGAGGCGAGCACGCCGGGGGTCGCGAGGTCGCCGACGACCAGGCCGCCCTCCTGCCACAGGAGCGCCATCTCGGAGTCGGTGAGCTCCGCCGTCGTCATACCGGTCCAGCCGGACTCGACCACCTGCTGGGCCCGGTACTCCTCGGCCTTGATGCCGAGGGCGGCGGCCTTCACCCGCATCGGGAGGTCCTTGGAGACCACGGTGACGTCGAGGCCCTCGGCCGAGAGGTTGGCCGCGACGGCGAGAATCCGGGTGTCGTTGTCCCCCAGCCGCATCCCGTTCGGGAGGGTGGCCTCGTTGGTGTGGTTGAGCTCCACCCGCACCGTGCCGCCGTCCACGCCCACCGGCAGGGGGCGGTCGAGGCGGCCGTGCATCATGCGCAGGTCGTCAAGCATCCGCAGCGCGGAGCGTGCGAAGTACCCGAGTTCGCTGTGGTGGCGTTTCGCCTCGAGCTCCGTCACCACCACCACGGGGAGCACCACGTGGTGCTCGGCGAAGCGCAGGATGGCATTCGGGTCCGACAGCAGGACGGAGGTGTCCAGCACATAGGTGCGCAGGCCCGTGCGGCCGGGCGCCTCCAGACTCTGTGTCTCCAGCATCGAAGTCACGTGGTCCTCCTCGCGGCGCCCCCAAGCGCCCTCGGCGTTGTTGGTCACTCCCCACACTAGGCACCCGACCCCCGCACCCGGGTGAGGCGCGCCCGGCGCGCGGTGAGCCGCGTCACATCGTGAGACGG
>RZYE01000279.1 GCA_009930425.1 Actinomycetota bacterium
CTGTGGCACTGCCTCACCCGAGATGGGGTCGTTGGGGTTCTGCCAGAAGTCGTTGCCGGAGTAGAAGGACGCGGCGTCGTCCACGTGGTAGCGGGTGAGAAGCTCACGCTGGACCTTGAACAGGTCCTCCGGGTAGCGCAGGTGTGCCATGAGGTCCCCGCTGATCTCGGAGGTCGGCATGATGATGCCGGGGAACACTCCCTTCCAGGCCGCCAGGATGGGGTCCTCGCCGTCCCACTCGTACAGGGTGACCGAGCCGTCGTACGCGTTGACCGTGGCCTTGACGGAGTTGCGGATGTAGTTGACCTGGTTGATCGGCGCCAGCATCTGCGCCTGCGTCAAGGAGGTGAGGGTCGCCGTCTCGAGCGATTCCTTCGCCGAATAGGGGTAGTTGTTGGACGTGGTGTAGGCATCCACGATCCACACCAGTTCCTTGGGGGTCTCCGGGTCGTCGTCGGAGTCGATCACCGCGGGATAGGTCCGCCCGTCGAGCGCGAGGAACGGCGCCACCTCCGCGACACGCTCACGCGGATCCCTGGTGTAGAGGATCTGCGACTCGCTCGTCACCCGGTCCGAGAACAGGATGTTGAAGGACTGGAACTTCAGCGCGAACAGGACCTTGTTGAGGAAGCTGCCGATCGCGGGGCCGCCGTCCCCCTGGAAGGTGTACGAGACGTACTGGTTCTCCGCGTTGTCGTCCGGGTAGTCGAACTCCCACGGAGTGGTGCCCTCCGGGGCACCGACGATCGAGTACTCCGGCGAGTTCTCCCCGAAGTACACGCGCTGCTCGTACTCACCGAGTGACCCGGTGGAGGGCACTCCTCGCTCGAAGAAGTCGGGCTGGCGGTCCACCGCGGTGCGGTTTCCGTATGCGGCGGCGACGCCGTACCCGTGGGTGTACACCGTGTGGTCGTTCACCCAGGTGCGCTGCTCCGCGCCGAGTCCGTCCTGGTTGAGTTCGCGAACCGCGATGACGGTGTCGTGGCTCTCCCCGTCGAAGGTGTAACGGTCCACCGCCAGCGTGTCCGGGAAGTCGTAGTACTGCCTGTTCTGCTGGTACTGCCGGAACGTCTGGTCCACGATCGTGGGATCGAGGAGCCGGATCTGTGCCGTCGAGTCGCTGTCCTCCCGGAGCTGTCCGGCCTCGGTGTCCGTGCGGGCGGAGTACCGCTGCTGCTCGACTTCTTCCAGCCCGTACGCGACGAGGGTTGCATCGATGTCACGCTGGATGAAGGGCCGCTCCTGCTCCTGCGCGTTCGGGTCCACCTGGAAACGCTGGACGATCGCAGGATAGATGCCCCCGACGACCAGGGAGGAGACGACCATGAGCGCGACGCCGACGACCGGGAGGCGCCACATGCCCCGCACGGCTGCGACGATGAAGAGGACGCCGACCACGACGGCGATGCCCGCGAGGATGGCCTTCGCGGGCATCGTTGCATTCACGTCCGCGTAGCCGGCGCCCGCGAAGCGGTCCCCCTCGTCCACGAGGAGGGAGTAGCGGTCCAGCCACAGCGAGATGGCGCCGAGGAAGCTGAGCGCAGCGCCGAGCACCGCGACCTGGACCCGCGCCGGCCGTGCCATGGAGAACCGGGGCGTGATGGCGATCGCGCCGTACAGGTAGTGCACCGCCAGCGCGGCGATCAGGGCGACGGACAGGCTCCACATCAGCGCGGACAGGACCAGCCTCAAGAAGGGCAGCGCGAACACGAAGAAGGAGACGTCGAGCCCGAACTGCGGATCCTGGGTACCGAACGACTCGGAGTTGAGCCAGAGCATGACCGTTCGCCACTGGGCGGCCAGGGTCGCGCCCATGAAGAGCCCGGAGAGGGCGACGATCGCGGCGAACACGAGCCGCCGGATGGGCGCGAGTTGCTGCCGGTACACCTCGAGATTGCGGTCCTGGCCGGAGACCGGTACGTAGGCGCGGCGCGCCCGATAGGCGAGTGCGGTGCTCAGCCCGACGATCCCCCCCATGACGACGAAACCGATGGCGAAGAGGGCGATCCTGGCGAGCCACTCCGTCCAGAACACGCTGACGAAGCCGAGCTGGGAGAACCAGAGCACGTCCGTCCAGATCTGCGCGATCGCCGTCGCGCTCCCGGCAAGGACCAGGAGCACCACGATGGTCGGTCCGAACGCGCCTCGGCGCCCCGGCGTGCGGGCGGGTGGGCGTGGGGACGGAGCACGTGGCGGGACGTTGTCAGCACTTGTCACGAATGGGCCTCCATGTTCCGGGGAGCTGTGGAACTAGCCTGACACACTTCGCCGTTAGTCTGTTCATCGTGCTCACCTCGCAGGACCCTGCCCAGTCGCTGGCCACTGCCGTGCTCGAGATCGAGCGACACGCCGCCCACGAGGGCTGGGATGCCCCACTGCGCCTGTTCGCGCTGGTCCGCACGGCGCAGGCCGTCCGGCACGACCCGGGCTTCGCCGCACTCCTTCCGGATCCCGCGGCTGCCGCCGCCGATCCCCACCACCTCACCGCGGTCGAGCAGGGGTCACTGCCACCGGTGGACTCGCTGGAGGAACTGCTCGCCTCGCTCGCCTGGCCCGAGACCGTGGAGGGCGCCGCCGTCGTGGTCGAGCGTGTCATCGTCACCGAGGACGACACGACGCTCGGCCCGGCCGAGGCCCTGGCCCGAGTGGACCGGCAGGACGTGCGGATCGCAGTGGGAGTGCTACGTGACGGCGCGGCCTGGTGCGCGCTCCGCCTGCGCTCGCACGACGACGACGCGTCCGTGATCTCGGCACCGGACACCGTCCCGGGT
>RZYE01000280.1 GCA_009930425.1 Actinomycetota bacterium
CCCTGGACCCTGGCGTTCTCGACAAACCTCATCGTTCCAAGGCAAAGGGCATCTGCGCGTCACGACCCGCCGACCACTACTCGCGGATCCGGGTCTGAGGAGCCAGCGCCCAAGGGCCACGGTTCTTCAAAGATGACCGGCGTTTTTCCTCAGTCTTCGCTGCATCTCGACAGACGCTGTCGAGATGCAGCGAACTCTGAGAAGTAGGCGCATCCATTTCTTGAGTGGTGTCCGAATTGCGGGACAGGGTCGTCTCGCCGCCGTGGGCCGCTTCAGCGGAGCCTGTCGAACACAGACGGCGCGCGGTTGGGTCGGACGGTCCCGAAGCCTACCGTAGGGCGCAATAGGATCCTCCGGCGATGGCGAGAGCGAATTGAACCCATAGAAGAGGTGACGGCTGTGTGGACATGACGATGTTCCATGTCGATGTGGCATCGGGTTGGCTGAACAGGGCGATTCCTACGCTGATCAAGGAGGGGAGCAGCCATCCCAACCGCGTGCCGAAGCCGGTGGCGGAGATGATCGCCAGGAATGTCCAGAACGTCACGAGTCGGGGCAGTGCCCAAAGGTTGGGTTCCATGAGAACCACTGCGAGGAGAACGCCGACGCTCACGGAACAGCTGAGTGCTGCTCCAAGGTGCCAGGCACGAACATCGCGGCGCAGCGGGGACATGTAGTCCGCCTCGAATCTGGCGGTCAGAGGTGCGGCGATCGCAATGCCGACGAGCACGGTCACGAGCCGAGCCAGAGGCGTTACCCCCGTCGCTACGAGCGACAGCAGCCCGGCGTCTGAGCTGGAGAGGACCACGACGGCGATGCAGCCACCCACCAGGACGGCACCACTGGTGAACACTCCCCGGCTCTTCAGGTGTGACCGCAGCGGCCGGATTTCAGTCGTCAACGCAGGTCCTTCGTGGCCGTCTCATACAGAGTCCTCGCGAGGGCCTTGGCGTCGCCCGCGTCAATGACCTCTCGGGCCTGGTGGACATGGGCTGGATCAAGGTATCCCATGGCGGCCTGGCCGTCAGTGATGCCTGGATGCGCTGCCACGATGAGAAGTGCCTCCAGTTCGCTACGCGCCGCGGCACCGACAGCCGAATTGTCATAACCGGAGAAGACGTGATTGCTCAGCGTCAACACGTACTCGGTTGTCAGAGCAGCGCGATCGAGGACGGCCGTGTTGTCGAAATTCAGGGACTTGGAGACGTTCACCGTGCCATCCAGGCCGAACTCGTTGATGCGGTCCGGAAACCTCATGGCCTCCGGTGCGACAGCGCGGACCGCTTCGGAGATCTCGGTCAGCGGCTCCAGGGCAGCCGCGTGCTCGCGCCACACACAGATCGTGGTCCCGCCGGCGCCCGCGCATGCCTCATCAACATCACTCCGGAGCACTACCCGATCACTCAGGCCAGCTGCGGCAATCACCCCGAGCGCCACGACGGCGGCGACCCCCACCGGTCCAAGGCCCGGGCGGGGACCGAACGGCGCAACCAGCGCGGCTGCCGTGGCGACAACGGCTCCGATGCCCAGCCCCGCGATGGGCAGCACGGGGATGACGAGCGCAGGATCCGTGTTCCCGTATTGGGTGGCATAGATCGACACGGCCAGCACGAGCGCAAGCGCGGTCGCCACGGCGATCGCCGGATGCGCATGGAGCTTGCCGATCAGGTGCCCGATGGCGATCGCCAGCACCGCCAACGCCACATAGCCCAGCACCGGCAAGAGGGATGCCCGGGCATGCCCGTGCGGATTCAGTTCCGTGACGATCCTGGCGGTCGCCAGCCATGTGGCCCCGCACAGTCCAGCGGCCATCCACGAGCCCGCCAGACAGCGCAGGTTCTCGCGCAGCCTCACGCGGTTGGTCCGCGCCACCCAGGTTGCTGCGACGGCAGCTTCCTCCAGCCGCGCCGACTCATACGCCTGGACGGCGGACAACAGCGGCGCGCCGAAGACGAAGGGCAGCAGCGCCAGGGTACTGGTTGCCGTGGGCCACCCCACCCAACTTGGTGCCGCGACCACCAGGACCAGCAAGCCGCTGATCGCCAGTGGTATCGCGATGATGAGGCCAACGTGATGGCGCGGACGATACGGGACGCGAATCCAGCCGGCAATCACGATGCGGACTGCTGAACCAGCGCCGCGAACCCGGCCTCCGCTCGCGACATTCCCTCCAGCACGCTAGGGCTATGGGCCTCAAGGCCGGCAACGTCACCGTCATAGGCGACACGCCCCCCAGCCAGCACGACAACGCGCGGGGACAGGTGAATCACGTCCTCGATCATGTGCGTCGACAACAGGGTGGAAGGCGCCAGTCCCGAGCCGATCAGCCCCCGCACCTCCAACCGTTGCACTGGGTCAAGACCAACGGTCGGCTCATCCAGCACCAGCACGTCCGGTCGCCCGATGACAGCAGCACCGATCCCGGCACGCTGCACCTGACCCCCGGACAGCTCACCCATCCGTCGACCTGCGATCGGTCCAAGACCAAGCTCCGCCACAACACCGTCGAGCTCGGCGGCAACATCAGCGCGAGACAGTCCGCGCATCCACGCGATGTACCCAATGAACTCGAGCACCGTCAACCGCTCATCAAACGTGACCTGCTGTGGGAGGTACCCGATCCGGACCGTTCGCTCACGCTCACCCTCCCGCGAGTACAGATCAACCCCGCCAAGCCGCACCGCACCGGACTTGGGCTTCAGCAGCCCCACGAGAGTCTTCAGGAGCGTGGTCTTACCAGCTCCGTTTCGCCCGAGCAGGGCAG
>RZYE01000281.1 GCA_009930425.1 Actinomycetota bacterium
GGTCGGGGACAGCTTCCGCACGTCCTCCGGCGTGATGTCCAGGAAGCTGCGGACCACGAAGTCCGGTGCGAGGTAGCTCATGGACGCCTCCTTGCTCAATTCTGTGGCCACAGTACCGCCGCGGGAGGTGTGGCGGGACGGCCCTCAGGTGGTGCCCTCGGCGACGGCAACCTGCAGCGGCGTCCTGTCAGCTGCGCCCCAGTAGCCACCGAAGCGCTCGGTCAGCGCGGTGCCGTCCGCCAGCAGGTCGGCCACGAAGCGGTACGAGAGCGGCTCGTACAGCACCTCGGCGGACAGCGTGAACGGCGCGACGCCGTCGCCCACCTCCACGCGGTACGTGACGACGTCGCCGCCCCCCACGAAGTCGCTGTCGCCGGCCGCCGCGCCGGCCACCGCGATGTCGGCGGGCAGTGCGGGCTTGTCCGCCCCCTCGGGGAGCAACCGGTTGTCCTTGAGGTAGCTCGCGGCACGCAGCAGGGTGTAGGTGACGTCTCCATCGGAATTGCCCATGATGGGTTCCCAGATCTGTACCTGGTCCGGCGACGTGATGACATCGTGGTGCGGTTCGAAGGTGGCCGGATCCTCGTCCGCGGCGTTGCCGGCGATCGCGCCGTCAGGGCTGCGCGCGCCGGATTCGAAGACGATCGTCCCGGCGGAGTCCGTCACCGTGACGTGTAGCCAGGCCCGGCGGGACGGGAAGCTCGTCGGGAACTTGTGGCCGGTCAGCGTGGACACCCGGAGGTCCGCCTCGAGGGTGCCGTCCGCCAGCACCAGGCTCTCGAGGGCGAGGTCCGCGGTGGCGCCGGCCACCTGGTCCGCGGTGAGGGCCGCCTTCTCCTCGAGGGCAGCCGCATCGGCCCCAGCCTCCATGTCCCCACCCCAGGTGGCGAGGATGCCCAGCATGAGCGAGTTCCCGCCCACGAGGACGTGCTGGAAGAAGGGCTCGCGCGGCGCGAGGCGGCCGGGCCGGTTCGAGATGACCACCCCGCCGTCGGCGAGCGGCATGTGGCACTCCTGGCAGGAGGTGGCCTCGGCCGAGTACCGGCTGTTGGCCCACTCGGTGTAGGGAGTCTGCTCGGGGAACTCCCCCAGGACCGTTCCAGCGGCGTCGACGTACGGCGTGTACAGGTTGTGGCAGGTGGCGCAGTGTTCCGCCGTGAGCATGTGGGCGCCGAACGCGGGGGTGTACCCGGACATGTTCTGCATCGGTCGCGCGAACGGCTGCTCGTAGGGTCCGTGGATGATCCGGTTGGGTGCCTCGGTGCTGGTGTCCACCACGTAGTGGCCGCTGAAGCCGTCCCTGGTGCCGAGGTTCGTGTCCGAGACCTGGTGGCAGAGGGTACAGGAGACACCGTCGATGGCGGCGGCGTGCAGTTCGTGGGCGGGGTCGAGGAAGCCGTCTCCGAGGGCGGTCACGGGCTGGCCGAACGCGACCGCCTGGGTCTCGGCCATTGGCATGTGGCAGGTGGTGCACTTCTCCTCGATGACGGCCGTGAGTTCCGGGTTCCGGGCGATCTCGGAGCTGACCTTCGCCTGCCAGACCGGGTCGCGGGCGGCGTTCGCCATCATGGTGGCGCGCCAGTCGTCCGGGACGGAGACGTCCGTCCCCGACTCGTCCCGCATGTTTGCGTGGCAGGAGGCACACACGCTCGGACCGGAGAAGTCGGCGGTCGTGAAGGTGGCCAGCCGCGTGCCCGCCGGTGGGTTCGGTGCCGGCGCTCCCGCCGGTGCGGTGACGATCGTGGTGGGTGAGGCGACCGGGGCGGCCGGCGTCCTCGCCTTCGGCGGTTCGCCCGCACAGCCGGCGAGGGAAGCTGTCACGACGGCGATGGCGGCCACGAGCGCGGCGGTGGGACGAGGGTGCATCATCGCGGGCCTCCTTGAGGCCGTGTTACCACATCCGGTGCCGTGCCGTGGTGGTTCGGCTCACCTGCCGCGCGCGTGGACCTGCTCGATGATGCGCATCGCCGCAAGGGCATCCTTCGGGTCCACCGGTGGTGGGCCACCCGCGGTGAGCGCCTCGGCCAGGAGCCGGTAGAACTCCTGGTAGGCACCGCGTTCCGGCCGCACGCGCCGTGAGGCCTCCGGCGTGCCGAGCGTGCCCCACGCCTCCTCGCCGCGCACGCCGTAGGCCGGGTCCGAGGGTGCCACCCCGGCGTCCAACTGGCGCTCCTGCGGGTCCATGCCCCAGGACTCGAAGGTGGCCGCCGTGCCGAGCACGCGGAAGCGCGGCGCCGGCAGGCCCGTCACGATGTTCATGGAGAGGCGCGAGCGGACCCCGGAGGCGTGCAGCAGGGAGACGAACGCGTCGTCGTCGGCCTCGGCGTCACGGGGCTCGGAGTGCCGGGCGGTCTCACCGTACACCTCGACGGCAGGGCCGAAGAGCTGCAGCGCCTGATCGATCAGGTGCGGCCCGAGGTCCGCCAGCAGGCCGCCACCCTCGGCGATGGTGGCGGTGCCCTTCCACGAGCGCAGGCCGGCCGGCTTCCACGAGTCGAAACGGGACTCGAGGAGGACCACCTCGCCCAGCGCACCCTCGGCGATGAGGCGGCGGACGGTCAGGAAGTCGGAGTCCCAGCGCCGGTTCTGGAAGACGGTGAGCACGCGGCCGGCCGCGCGCGCCTTCGCGAGGAGGGCCTCGCCGTCGGCGACCGTGGGGACGAAGGGCTTGTCCACCACGACGTGCAACCCGGCGTCGAGCGCGGCGTCCGCGAGGGCCACGTGGGTGGACGGAGGGGTCCCGATGACCACGAGGTCC
>RZYE01000282.1 GCA_009930425.1 Actinomycetota bacterium
GCTCGGCGACGTTGCCGATGCGCTCGAGGGGACGGGCTACTGCCTGGCCGTGGTGCCGGTGGACGCCACCCCTGACATGGACTGGGACCCCACGGACCTCGAGGCCCGCACGCGTGACGGCCACCGCTTCCCCGCGAATCGGCTCGTGAAGCGGAGCAAGTACGGGCCGTACTGGTGGGTGTACCACGAGATGATGGGCACCGGCCGCTGCGGGCCCAAGCCGGTTTGGACTGCCGAAGGGTTCGAGCCCGGCCCGGGGACGCGGTTCGGGCCGAAGCCACGCCATGGCCTGGGCATCCCGCCGCGATTCCGGCTGGACGGACCGTAGCTGTCGGCTGCCAGGCGGACCGCAGCTGTCGGCTGCCCGGCGGGCCGCCGCTGTCGGCTGCCCGGCGGACCGTGGCCATCTCTGCTTCGTCCACTCTTGTTCTGGGACGTGAGCCTGGATCACGTGGGGATCCAAGCTCACGTCCCACGGGAAGGTCACCCACGGGCCCTCGAGGGAGCATTCAACGTCCGGGCTAGGCTCGGTGCATGCCCAGCATCCTCTTCGTCTGCACAGGCAACATCTGCCGCTCGGCCTTCGCGGAACGGTTGGCGGTGCGGTTGGTTGACGAATTGCCGGACGGTCACCCCGCGCGGGAGTGGGCATTCATGTCCGCCGGGATCTCGGGGCTGGACGGCTCCGCCATGTGCCCGGAGATGGAATTCGAGCTCGTTGCGCGGGGCGGATCCGCGGATGGGTTCGCGGCCCAGCAGGTGACCGGGGCGATGGCCCGCTCGGCCGACCTGATCCTCGCGCTCGAGCCCATCCATCGCACGTACATCCTCGAGGAGTGGCCGGCTTTGGTCCGCCGGACGTGGCTGCTCGGCCAGGCTGCTCGCGTGGCGCCCACGCTCGCGAATGACGACGCGCGAGAAGTTCCAGGAGAGGGGACGGCAGAAGGCGCGCGAGAGGGCGCGGAAGGCGGCGTGGGAGGGCGCGGCGTCGTCGACCTCATCGCCGCACTGCGGGAGCATCGGGACCGGCCATTGGCGAGCGACGGGATCGCCGACCCCTACCGGCTGGGGCCTGCGGCGGCGGCGAAGGCGGCGGCCGAGATCGAGACCGCCCTGCGGGCGCTGTTGGGTTGATGCCGGCGGGCGACGGGCTGCCGCCCGCTCCCGCGCAGCCTGCGGTGTGCCGGCGGACAGCCTGCGCAATGCGGAGGGGCACCGCCTGGTGGCGATGCCCCTCCGGTGCGTGCGCTCGAAGCGCGGCGTCCGTGGTTACGGAGCCGCCGTAGCCGGGTTGGGCTCGAGGTCGATGTCGTAGAACTCGGCCGTGCAGGTGCTGGTGGCACCCGTGTTGCTGGCGTCACCGGAGTAGGTCACGCCCCAGTAGTACAGCCCGTCCGTAGTGATGGCGAACGGCGTGATCCCGGCGGCTCCGGGGTAGTTGGTGGTCTTGTACTCGGCGTTGCCGCTCACGTTCACGGTCTGGGTGAAGAGAATGTCGCCAGTGCATGCCTCTCCGCCTTCAGCGGGGGCGGCGTGCAGGTCGAACGTGATGGTCCCGCTCGGCGTGCCGTAGGCACCGGACAGGGTGGCCGCATCGTTCGGGTAGAGGATCGGAGCCGTGGACAGGCTCGGGATCATCTTGTTCCCGAACGTCACGTCCGCGACGACTGTGTCGCCGCTGGTGCGTGTCGCGCAGTCGCCCGTCACCGCGACAACCGACTGCATGGTGGTCACCGCCTGGTAGCCGGACGGCGCAGCGGTCTCCACCACGTTGTAGCTGGTTCCCACATCGAGGTCGTCGACGCAGAAGAGTCCGGCGACACCGGAGACCCCAGGAATCGTGGTCCGGTCGCCCGTGGTGCCGAGTTCACCGTCCGCATCCAGTGCGAACGACGCCCCGTCGATCCGGACGCTCGTTCCCGCCACGACCTTCTCCACGATGATCGAGCCGAGCTCGGCGTTGTTGAAGGTGCAGACCACATCGCTCTCCGCCACGACGTCGAAGGTCGCGGACTCGTCGAGGTAGGTCGGCGTGCCGTCCGCTCCCGTGCAGCTGACGCTCGTGAACTCCCACCCGGCCGGGACAGTCTCGGTGACCGTGTAGCTGCCGGGCTGGACGTTGTCGATGACCTGCACCGGGGACAAGATCTTGTCCTCGGGATCCTCGGACGCCGGATCGTCGACCAACGCTGCGTCGGTCAGGTTGAACGAACTCACCGACGGGTCACCCGCGGCGGGCGAGACGGTGAACGCGAAGGACTGTGTCGAATTGTCGGGGTCGGTCTCCTTGACCACGGTGATCTTCCCGCAGTTGCGCAGGTCGAGGTCGCCGGGACCCACCAGGTCCTTCATCTGGGCCTGGCCGCTGTTGCCGGACGAGCGGCTCACGGCGAAGACGGAGCCGAGCGCCAGGCACTCACCGGGGCCGAAAACGCCCGCGTCCGTGAGGTTGATGATCGCCTCGCCGAACTCCACGAGACCCTGGGTCTCCGAGCCATCGGGCGGGAGGGCGTCCGGCACCGCGAATTCCGTGTTGACCGCCGCCTCGGCCGCGCCAGCCGCCGTCAAGTCCTGGGTGTTGCCCCAGCACCCGAGCGTGTCCTCACCAAGCGGCCCTGCACCGGAGATCTCGCAGGTGTAGTCATCCCACACCCACGCGCCATCGGCAGCCTCATCCCAGTCAGCGGGTTCCGTCTCCAGCCAGCGCGAGAGCTTCAGTACTGGAGCAGCGTCGCCGCCCTCGAAGTCGTAGACGACG
>RZYE01000283.1 GCA_009930425.1 Actinomycetota bacterium
TCGCCGAGGACGAGTCCCGGATCGCCACGTTCCTCGAGCGGGGCCTGACCGCCCAGGGGTTCGCGACGACTCTTGTCGCCGACGGCGCCTCCGCCCACGACTACGCGAGCTCGGGCAGCTTCGACCTCCTCCTGCTCGACATCGGCCTGCCCATGATGGACGGGTTCGCGGTCCTGAGGAGGTTGCGGGAGGAGGGCAACGGGATCCCCGTCATCGTGCTGACCGCACGGTCCTCGGTCACCGACACGGTGGCGGCCCTCGACGGCGGTGCCGATGACTACCTCGCCAAGCCCTTCCGGTTCGAGGAGCTCATGGCGCGGATCCGCCGCCGGCTGCGTGACGACCACGCTCCGGAAGCGGCCACCCTGACCTGCGGCGGACTGACCCTCGACCTCCGTGCGCGGCAGGCACACGTCCAGGGCCGGACGGTGGACCTGACGTCCCGCGAGTTCGCCCTCGCCGAGGTGCTCCTCCGCAATGCCGGGCAGGTGCTCACCCGGGAGCAGTTGCTGAGCCACGTGTGGGGCTTCGACTTCGATCCGTCCTCCAACGTGGTGGACGTCTACGTGCGGCACCTGCGGCGCAAGCTCGGGCAGGAGCGGATCACCACCCTTCGGCGCATGGGGTATCGGCTGGAGGACGTGCCATGAGCGCGCGACGTGCCGTGGTGGCGGGCGCCAGTGTCGCGGCCCTGTTCGCGACCGGGGTGGTCACGTGGCTCGAGGTCGGCGTGGAGGAGCGGTGGACGGGTGGCGAGCCGGGGGTGGTCCTGGCGAGTACCTCTCCCGAACCAGCGCCGCCGCCCACGGAGCGCGCGACTGCGGAAACGACGGGTCCGAGTCCGGTCTTCCCGCTGCCCCACCTGCCCGGCACGAGCGGGAGCGACGACGCGGCGCCCGGAACACCCAATCCCACCCCGGCACGCTCGAACGCTCCGGACCACTCCGGCGGGGGAGAGTCCGGCCGTCAGCGCTGAGCGGTGATGAAAGGTCTTTCATCACCGGGACCCGCCCGGTTCATGTTCGCGCAGGAGCATGGAACCCAGTGGCGCGCGTCGAGTCCGGCGTGTCGGCAACCCAGCAGGCGCAGGTTCGCGCCGGCAACCAGGACTATTCTCCTCCCCAAAAGGACGGTGCCCGGATCGACCATCCGGGCACCGTCCGCCCCTTGCCGCGGCTAGCATGGTGGCCACCCTCGCTGCGGGAGCGCCGATGAACGCCATGATCCGTCTTGCCCTCGTCGTCGCGGCGCTCGCACTGGCGGGCTGCACGCCCTCACCCGCCCCCAGCGGGTCCCCATCCGATGGCGTCACCACGGCCGTCCCGACGACGCCGCCCGCGGGCGCGACGACGTCGGCGCCACCCACCAGCCCGGCCGGGGAGACGGCGATCGCGGTGTTCTTCGACAACACCGTCATGAACCCCAACGCGGAGAACTGCTCCGCGGTGTTCGTGGTGGAGCGCACGGTGCCGTTCACCGACGACGAGGCGACCGCCGCGCTCGAGGCACTGCTTGCCGGGCCGACGTCGGAGGAGGAGGCGGACGGGTACTCCTCGTGGTTCTCGGAGGCCACCGCCGATGCACTGCTGGGCGTGAAGGTGGAGGGGGACACCGCCTACGTCAACCTCGCCGACCTGCGCCAGGTGATCCCGAACGCGGGCACGTCCTGCGGCAGCGGGCAGTTCATGGCATCGCTGAACGCCACCACCACCAACGCGACCGGGGCCTCCACGGTGCTCTACGCCTTCGACGGCGATCCCACCGCGTTCTGGGACTTCGTGCAGGTGGGATGCGGCACCTTCAACGACGACTGCGATCCTGCACCGTTCGCTGACCTGGGACCGTGACGGGATCACACCTCTGGTCCGAAGCCAACGCGGATGGCCACGTCCCGTCGTAGATTCGTTAATGAGGAAAGGATGTGTCGATGAACAGCGAGCAGTTGGAGAGGATGAGGAACGGCGCCGGCTTCATCGCCGCGCTCGACCAGAGCGGTGGCAGCACCCCGAAGGCGCTCCGGCTCTACGGGATCGAGGAGGACGCCTGGTCAACCGAGGACGAGATGTTCGACCTGGTACACCAGATGCGAACCCGCATCATGACGTCCCCGGTCTTCACGAGCGAGCGGATCATCGCGGCCATCCTGTTCGAGATGACGATGGACCGCGAGATCGAGGGCAGGCCCACCGCGGACTACCTCTGGGACGTCAAGGGCATCGTGCCGATCCTCAAGGTGGACAAGGGACTCGCGCCCCTGATCAACGGCGTGCAAGTGATGAAGCCGATCCCGGGACTGGATGACCTGCTCGCTCGCGCCCGCGAGAAGAACATCTTCGGCACCAAGATGCGCTCGGTCATCAAGCAGCCGGGTTCGGGCGTGAACGTGCTCGTGGCACAGCAGTTCGCCGTGGCGCGGCAGATCATCGCCGCCGGGCTCGTTCCGATCATCGAGCCGGAGATCGACATCCACAGCCCGCACAAGCGTGCTGCGGAGGACCAGCTCAGGGCGCGCCTGCTCGCCGGCCTGGCCGAGTTGGGGCCGGACGAGCTCGTCATGTTCAAGCTCACCCCGCCCGAGGAGGACGACTTCTACGCCGACCTCGTTGCCCACCCGAACGTGGTGCGCGTGGTGTTCCTCTCCGGCGGTTACAAGCGTGACGAGGCGAACGAGCGGCTCGCCCGCAACCACGGCGTGGTGGCAAGCTTCTCCCGCGCGCTCACCCAGGGCCTGACGGCCCAGCAGTCGGACGA
>RZYE01000039.1 GCA_009930425.1 Actinomycetota bacterium
AGGTCCCGTGCCCCGTCACCATCCTGCGGGGCGAGTACGACGCCGTCGCGCCGCAGCCGTGGATCGACCTCCTGGCGGCCAACGCCGGCACGTCCTCGGGCGATCCGCGGGCCGGGGGCTGGAGCTGGGCGGCCACGGTCCGTGGGGCCGCCCACTCCGTCATCTACGACCATGACGACGAGGTGTACCGCGCCGTCATGCACCTCGCGGAGCACCATGCGCCCGGCTGAGTGGGTGCGGGCAGGCCTCCGGAACCTGGGGCACGCCCGGCACTGGACGGCCGACTACTGGTACTGCGCGGTCCAGCTCGCGCGGGGAACGGTGTCCGTGGTGCGGCGGGAGGACCCCCGCACGTGGCAGCAGGCCGACGGCGCTGCCGGCCTCCCGGTGGTGGTGCTCCCCGGCATCTACGAGACGTGGAGGATGATGCGGCCCGTGGCGGACGCGCTGCGCCGGGCGGGCCATCCGGTCCACGTGGTGCCCGAGGTGGGACTGAACCTCCGGCGCATCACCGAGGTGGCGCAGGACGTCGTCGCCCATGTGGAGGCAGCGGGGCTCTCCCGTTTCGCGCTCGTGGCGCACTCCAAGGGGGGCCTCGTGGGCAAGGCCGTCATGCTCCACCCCGGGATGGCGGACCGGGTGGCCGTGATGGTCACCGTCGCCACCCCGTTCGCGGGGTCCTCCTGGGCCGTGTGGGCGCCGCCGGGGACCGGGATCAGGGCGCTCGCCCCGTGGTCACGTGGCGTTCGTGCGCTCTCCCGGGAGGCGCGGGCGAACGCGCGGATCGTCTCCCTCGTGCCACGCTGGGACCCGCACATCCCCGACGACGCGGCGGTCGCGGGCGGCGTCAACGTCCTGCTGGAAGAGACGGGACACTTCGCGCCCCTCGGATCGCCCGTGGTGCACCGGGTGATCCTCGACCACCTGGGGGCGGCCGGTCAGGACCGCGGCGGGATGTAGTTGGGGTCCACCCGGTGGTGGGAGCCCGCGGGTCCACCCAGGCGGTCGCCCTCCGAGAGCACGGCGTGGACGGCGGTGTAGCCGGGGGGGACGAAGCCCACGGGCACGATCTCCTTGCCGAACGGGAAGAGGCTGATCGGGATCATCTTGATGTTCGCGATCGCGAGGGGGATGCCGATGATGGTGACGGCCTGCGCCGCCGCCGTGGTCACGTGCCCGACCACGATCGGGATGCCGGCGATGAGCAGCCAGATCACGTTCGCGATGACGGAGCCGGCGCCCGCTCCCGGCTTGGCGACCACGGTCCGCCCGAACGGCCACAGGGCGTAGTTCGCCATGCGGAAGGAGGCCACGCCGAACGGGATCGTGATGATGAGCAGGAAGGCGATCACGCCGAGGGCGGCGTAGCCGAGCGCGAGCCAGAAGCCCGCGAAGACGAGCCAGATGATGTTGAGGATGACGCGCACTGCTGGTTTCCGTTCCGTGGGATGGGGTGCCACTTCTCTCAACGCCGGGGCGTGCCGCACTGTTCCCCGGAGGTCCGGCCAGCAGCGCGCCGGCTTGACACCGAGCGGCTCCCTGAACAGCATTGTGTCGGTTCATTGATCCAATTCCGGAGGTGCCGCGGTGGGGCTCACCCGCATGTTGCTCGTCGTCCTCATGCTCGGGCTCATCGCCGTGATGGTCACGCTCAGCCTCCGCTCCCGCAGGGTGGTCCCCACCGAGCTCGCCATGGAACGTGCCCTCGGCCGCATGAACACGACCACCCTGATGGCCACCGTGGGGGGCCTCGGCTTCGCCCTGTGGGCCTGGTTCACCCTGCCGACCGTGTACGTGAACGCCACCGAGGTCCCCGGGCTGCTGGCCGCGCTCGGCCCGATCGTCGCCGGCCTGGTGTACCTCGCGATCACCGCAGCCGGCGAGGCGTCCTGGCGGCCCCCGAGCGGTCCACGGCGGACGGCCCACCTGACCCGGCGGCCACTCTTCTCGCGCGCCGCACCGTGGGCGAACCGCATCCTGTGGCTCTGGGTGGCGCTGCTCGCGGCAGCCCTCCTCGCCCTCGGTGCCGTCGCCGAGCCGGACGGGCGCAGCATCGCCGGGACGTCGAGCACCTCCGGGCCCTTCCCCGGCTGGCCCTACGGCATCCCGATCCTGGTGGGCACCGCCCTCGTGGTGGGGGCGACCCTCGGCGTCCTGGCCCTCGTCGCCCGCCGGCCCGCCGTGCGCGACACCACCCCCGACGACGACTCCCACCTGCGCACCGTCTCCGCGACCCGGGTGGTCCGGGGCGCCCAGCTCTCCCTCGGTGCCACCCTCGCGGGCGTGCTGTTCCTCGCGGGCACCACCGCTTCGAACGCCGGGAGGGACTGGGCGTGGCCGGCCATCGTCGCCGCTGCCGTGGTGCTCGGCGTGTCCTTCGCGGTGACGTTCCGGAGGGTGGGCCCGTGAGCGCGGCGATCACCCTCGACGTCACGTCCGGCGTCCCGCCCTACGAGCAGATCCGCACCCAGGTCGCCTCCCTGATCGTCGCCGGGGCCCTGCCGGAGGGCACCCGCCTCCCCACGGTGCGCGACCTGGCCAGGGACCTGGGCGTCGCCGTCGGGACGGTGGGGCGGGCCTACCGCGAGCTCGAGGCCGCGGGACTGGTGACCTCGCGGCGGCGGAGCGGGACCGTCGTCGCCCATGGCCGTACGCTCGGCGACACGGCCGTGCACGCGGCCGTGGCCGCCCTCGTCGCGACGGCACGCCGCAGCGGGGTCCCCGACGACGACGTCCTCGCCCTCGTCCGCGGAGCCCTCCTCGACGGTGGCGAGGCGTCCTAGAGGATCACGGGTTCCGGGACCAGATCGATCCCGAAGGCCTCGAGGACGCCGGCGCGCACCTCGTCGGCGAGCGCCCGGATGTCCGCCGCCCGCGCGCCCCCGCGGTTGGTGAGCGCGAGCACGTGCTTCGTGGACAGTGCGGCCGGTCCGGGCAGCCCGTGCCCCTTGGCGAACCCGGCGTGCGCGATCAGCCACGCCGCGGAGGTCTTGACGAGGTCCTCGACGGGAACGGGTTCGCCGCCGATCTGGTGGATCGCGGTGTGGTCCGCCACGGGGAACCGTGGGGCGTCCTCCGGGAGCGCGGCAGCCTGATCGGCCGTCACCACCGGGTTGGTGAAGAACGAACCCGCGGACCAGGTGTCGTGGTCCGCCGGGTCGAGCACCATTCCCTTGCCCCGGCGCAGCTCCAGGACGGCATCGCGCACCGCGCGGCTCGGCACCCGCTCCCCCACGGCGACCCCGAGCGTGCGGGCCAGCTCGGCGTACCGGATGGGGGTGGAGAGGCTGGCGAGGCGGAACTGGAAGCTCACCTCCAGAACCACCCACCGGCCCGTGGGTCCCCACACCCGGCCGCCTCCCACCTCCGGATCGCGGAGGGATCGCTTGAGCAGCGAGTCACGGTAGCCCAGCTGGAGCTCGGCGAGGGAGAAGAGCCGGGGCCGACGCTCGAGCCGGTCCCAGACCCGTACCGACGAGATGGTCTCGGCCACCTCCTGGCCGTAGGCACCCACGTTCTGCACCGGGGTGGCACCCGTGCTGCCCGGGATGCCCGAGAGCGCCTCCACGCCCATCCACTCCTCCGCCACGGCCCGGGCCACCACGTCGTCCCACGGGTGCCCGGCGGGCACGTCCATCGCCGCTCCCGCGCAGGTGGAGAACGACTCGGCCCTGATGCCACGGCGCATGTCCCGGACCACGGTGCCCGGGAACGGCTCGTCGGAGGCCAGCAGGTTGGACCCGCCACCGAGGACGAGGAGGGGTGCGGCGTCGTCGTCCGCCGCGGAGATCGCCGCCACGAACTCCTCCTCGGAGTGCACCTCCACGTACCGCGCCACGGGTCCACCGACCCGGAAGGTGGTCAGTTCCGCGAGGGTGGGCGACGGACCCATGGGGCCGGTCGCGGCCATGCCCTCCACCGGCAGCACGGGCGGGCCGTCGGCGGGTTCGGGTTCCACGCAGCTCAGGCTCATGCGGGAAGACTACCCGCCGGGCCCGGACGCTGGGTGGCCAGCGGCCTGGTGGCCGGGATCAGCAGGAACGCCACGACGAGTGGGAGGGCGACGAAGAGGAGCGCCCCCCGGTACCCGAACACCTCCGCCAGGAGCCCGATGAGCGGCGGTCCCGCCATGAAGGCCGTGTAGCCGATCGTGGAGACCACCGAGATGCGGGCGGCGGCACGGGCGGGCTCGTCCGAGGCCGCCGACATCCCGACCGGGAACCCCAGCGCCGCGCCGAGCCCCCAGAGCGCCACCCCGGCCATGGCGAGTGGGAGCGAGGGCGTGAGCGTGAAGAGGGCCAGGCCGACGATCGCGAGCCCGGTGGACACGCGGAGGGTGGTGACGCGTCCGTGGCGTTCGAGGATGCCGGTCCCCGCCAACCTCATGATGGTCATGAACGTGACGAAGAGCGCGAAGCCGAGGGCGCCCACGGCGTTCGGCTGGTCGAAGCCGTCGACGACGGCGAGGGCCACCCAGTCGTTGGCGGCGCCCTCGGTCAGGCCCGCCGCGAGGACGACGACGCCGATGAGGAGGGTGCGGGGCTCCCGCCACACGGCGAAGGTGGAGGGCCTCTCGTGGTGCTCGAGCACCTCCGGCGGGTCGGAGGTGAACCAGCGGACGGCGTACACCACCGCCGCGACCGTGAGCACCATGACGACGGGGATGTGGACGTGCAGCGGGACCCCGAGGCGGGCGGTCGCGGCACCGAGGAGGGCGCCGGCAACGGTGCCCACCGAGAAGCCCGCGTGGAAGCGCGGCATGATCGCCCGCCCCACGCCCCGCTCGACCACCGTGCCCTCCACGTTCATCGCGACGTCCCACCCCGCGACCCCGGCGGAGGCGGCGAACAGCGCCACGGCCACCCACGCCGGCTGGCCGGCCGCGACCATCAGCGCCACCACGGCGAGCGCGGAGGCGGTGGTGGTGGCGGCTCCGATGACGGTTCTCCGGGTCCCGATCCTTTCGATCACCCACCCTGCGAGCGGCAGGGCGACGGTGGAGCCGATCGATCCGATGAACAGGATGGCCCCGACCTGGGCGGGCCGGAGGGCGAGCTGGTCGCGGACGGCGGGCAGGCGCGCGATCCAGGTGGACAGGGCGAACCCGTTGAGGGCGAACACGGCGAAGGTCGCCCACGCGGCCCGGGTGGCGACGTCGGGATTGGGAAGCGGCACTCAGGGTCCCGGGGCGACGACGGCCTGGCACTTGGCGAGGACCGCTCGGCCCTCGACGGTGATGCCGAGGTCGACGCGGACCGTCCCGTCGTCGTTCACGGCGCCGACCCTGCCGGTGACGAGTACCGTGACCTCACCCGGATCGGGAACGGCCACCGGGCGGGAGAACCTCGTCGACAGGGAGGTGATGCGGCCGGGATCTCCTGCCCACTCCTCGAGGGCGGCCGCCGCGATCCCCATGGTCAGCATGCCGTGGGCGATGACGCCGTCGAGGCCGACCTCGCGGGCGAACCTGTCGTTCCAGTGGATCGGGTTGAAGTCCCCGGAGGCCCCCGCGTAGCGCACGAGGCGCGCCCGGTCCACGACGGCGGCCGACTCGAACAGCTGCTGCCCCACCTCCAGCGCGCTCATGCTCCCTCCCCCCTCACGGCGAGCGTCGAGACGACCGTCGAGACGGGCAGGCCGTCGGCATCCGTGATCTCGGCGCGGGTGGTGACCATCGAGATGTTCCCGCGGTGGGTGACGGCGTCGACATGGACCTCCGCGGACACCACGTCCCCGGCGCACAGCGGCCGGTGATGGCGGAAGGACTCCTCGGCGTGGACCACCCGCGAGAAGTCGACGCCCGAGGCCGGGTCCTCGATGTACGCCGCCTCCGCCCGCTGGGCGATGACGACGGCGAAGGTCGGGGGCGCGACGACGTCTCGGTGCCCGGCACGCCGCGCCGCGTCACGGTCGAAGTGGAGGGGGCTGGCGGCGCCGGTGGCGAGCGCGAACTCCGCGATCTTGGCCGCGCTCACCTCGTAGGCCTCGGTTGCCGGATAAGAGGAACCCACGAGCGCGTCGTTGGCGCCCGTGGGTCTCGGTGCTGCTGTGCTCACGCCCCCAGCCTAGGGGACGGGAGGTTCAGCGGGTCTCGCGGTGGTTCGTGTGCTTGTTGCAGCGAGGGCAGTACTTGGTGATGTTGAGCCGGTCCGGGGTGTTCCGCCGGTTCTTCTTGGTGATGTAGTTGCGCTCCTTGCACGCCTCGCACGCCAAGGTGATCTTCGGACGGATGTCCTGGGTCTTGCTCGCCACGGTTCCTCGCTTCTGGTCGCATCGTTCTCGGTAGCGGGAGCGGGGCTTGAACCCGCGACCTCACGATTATGAGTCGTGCGCTCTCACCAACTGAGCTACCCCGCCGCGTGTGCCGTCACGGCACCGGTCGTCTGACGACCTGAGCCCCGAAAGGGAATCGAACCCTTGACCTTCTCCTTACCATGGAGACGCTCTGCCGACTGAGCTATCGGGGCAGCGCCGTCCAGCTTACGCGACGGGTGTTCCCATGGGAAATCCGTGGGAGTGGCATGGACCACCACGCCGTCGTGCGCGCCGGGGCGCGCCGGTCCGAAAGTGGACCGGCCGTGGCGGGTGAGGGATTCGAACCCCCGAAGCATTCCGCAACTGATTTACAGTCAGCTCCCTTTGGCCACTCGGGTAACCCGCCGTTGTGGTGCGTAGAAGAGGTTACCAGCTCCGATGGGGCGGTGTGGAACGCAATGGGGCAAGATGGGCGCGATGACGGCGTTGCGCGGCGCGCAACGTGACCAAGACCACCGGAGGGAACCACAATGGCAGCGGATTCGTCGTTCGACGTCGTGAGCAAGGTCGATCGCCAGGAGGTCGACAACGCCCTGAACCAGGCCGCCAAGGAGATCGCCCAGCGTTACGACTTCAAGGGCGTCGGGGCCTCCATCTCCTGGAGCGGGGACGCGGTGCTCATGGTGGCGAACTCGCCGGAGCGGGTGAAGGCGGTGCTGGACGTGTTCCAGACGAAGCTGATCCGGCGGAACGTCTCGCTCAAGGCGATCGACACTCCCGACGAGCCTCAGCCGTCCGGCAAGGAGTACCGCCTCGTGGGCACGCTGCGGGAGGGGTTGAGCCAGGAGAACGCCAAGCGGATCACCAAGCTGATCCGGGACCAGGGACCAAAGGGCGTCAAGGCCCAGATCATGGGGGACGAGGTCCGGGTCAGCTCGAAGTCCCGGAACGACCTGCAGGCGGTCATCGCCCTCCTGAAGGGCGCCGAGGACATCGACGCCGCCCTGCAGTTCGTCAACTACCGCTAGTAGCCCGCCATCCGCTCGAGGCGCGCGATCCGCTCCTCCATCGGCGGGTGGGTGGCGAACATCCGGTTGAGGCCCCCGCCGCGGAACGGGTTCGCGATCATCATGTGCGAGACCGACTCGGTGGCCGGCGTGGGGGCGAGCGGCCGCCGCCGCGTCCCGGCGTCCAGCTTCGCGAGCGCGGAGGCCAGTGCGAGGGGGTCCCCCGTGAGCCGGGCGCCGTCCTCGTCCGCGTCGAACTCCCGGGTGCGGGAGATCGCCATCTGGATGACCATGGCGGCGAACGGGGCGAGGAGGAGCATGAGGAGGCCGGCGAACGGGTTGCCGCCGTCCCTGCCCCGCCCCCCGAAGAAGAACATGAACTGGGCGACGGAGGTGATGAGTCCGGCGATCGCGGCCGCCACGGACGACGTGAGGATGTCCCGGTTGTAGACGTGCATGAGCTCGTGGCCGAGGACGCCACGGAGCTCGCGGGGTTCCAGGATCTCCAGGATGCCACGGGTGACGCACACGGCCGCGTTCTGCGGGTTCCGCCCGGTCGCGAAGGCGTTGGGGGCCGCGGTCGGCGAGACGAAGATCCGTGGCATCGGTTGACCGGCCCTCGTGGCCAGTTCGCGCACCATGGCGTGGATCTGGGGCGCCTCCACCTCGGACACGGGCCGCGCCTGCATCGAACGCAGGGCGATCCTGTCGGAGAACCAGTAGGAGACGAACGTGGTCACCAGGCCGAGGCCGGCGAAGAGCAGGATGAAGCCCGGCGTGTCGGTGGAGCCGGCGACCAGCCATCCCATGCCGAGCAGCACGGCCCACAGCACCCCGAAGAGGCCTGCCGTCTTCAGTCCGTTGTGGTGACGGGTTCCCATGTCATCTCCAACGCTCGGCGGCGCAACGCTGTTCCGCCCTTCAGGACGACTGCCCGTCGAGTGGCTCCTCGCGGCTGATCGCCGTCATGACCTCGCGCTCGACCACCTTCACCCGCTCGCGATCCTCGGCTGCCCCGAGCTCGCGCTCGTAGGCGTCCAGCAGTTCCCAGCCCTCCCACGTGGTGTAGCGCACCCCGGAGGCCTCGAGGGCACGGACCATCGCCACGGGACCGCGTGCCGTTCCCCCCACACGGCCGGCCTGCACGTCCTCGACAAGGTGCGCGATGGTCTGCTGCGCGTCCGACTTCGTGGAGCCGATGAGGCCGACCGGCCCGCGCTTCACCCAGCCCGTGGCGTACAACCCCGGGACCGGCCTGTGCTCCTCGTCAAGGACGCGGCCCTCCGAGTTGGGGACGACGCCGCGGACGTCGTCGAACGGGACGCCCTCGATCGGCGAGCCGAAGTAGCCGACGGCGCGGTACACCGCCTGCACGGGGGTGTCGACGAACTCGCCGGTGGGGCGGACCGTGCCGTCGCCCACGAGGGCGGTCCGTTCGGTGCGCAGGCCGACGACGTGCCCGCCCTCCCCCAGCACCTCGACCGGCTGGTGCAGGAAGTGGAGGTGGATGCGCCGGGAGGCGGTGAGGTCCTCGGGTTCCTTGAGCGTCCAGTCCACGAGCGTGCGCACCACCTGCTTGACCTGGTTGGAGGACCGGATGGCGATCTCGGAGGCCTCGTCGAAGTCGAAGTCCTCCTCGTGGACGATGACGTCCACGTCCGGGATCTGGCCGAGCTCGCGGAGCTCCAGCGGGGTGAACTTCGCCTGCGCCGGCCCACGCCGGCCGAACACGTGCACGTCCGTCACCGGGTTGTCCCGCAGTCCCTCGACGACGTTCGCGGGGATCTCGGTGGGCAGCAGGTCCTCGACGTGCTTGGTCAGCATCCTGGCGACGTCGAGCGCCACGTTGCCGACGCCGAGCACCGCCACCTCCCGTGCCTCCAACGGCCAGGTGCGCGGCACGTCGGGGTGGCCGTCGTACCAGAAGACGAACTCGCTCGCGCCGTACACCTCGGGAAGGTCGGCCCCGGGGATCTCCAGCGGGGCGTCCCGGTCCGAGCCGGTGGCGAGGATGACCGCGTCGTAGTGCTCCCGGAGTGCGGCGATGGTGACGTCACGCCCCACCTCCACGTTGCCGAGGAGCCGGATGTCCCCTCGCTGCAGGATCCGCAGGAGCGCCACGATGATCTGCTTGATGCGCGGGTGGTCCGGTGCCACGCCGTAGCGCACGAGCCCGTACGGGGCGGGCAGGCGTTCGAGGAGGTCGATGGTGACGTCGAGGCCGGACTTCGCAAGGATGTCGGCGGCGTAGATGCCTGCCGGCCCCGCGCCGACGATGGCGACGCTCAGAGGGCGTGGATCACTCACGGGTACCTTCCGTTCGGGGGATGCCAGGGGCGCCCTGGGGCGCACCCCACAAGTCTAGTGTCCGCGCCTCGCGGGGCCCACATGGAGGATGCCGGGGCGCAACGCCCCCGCCACGTGGAACAATCCTCCGGTGCGCGAACGGTCAGGAGTAGCCCTCGGGCTGGCAGCGTACCTCCTCTGGGGACTGTTCCCCCTGTACTTCCGGTTGCTTCAGAGTTCCGGCCCGTTCGAGATCGTGGCCCACCGCGCACTGTGGTCCCTCGCGTTCTGCTCGGTGGGCCTCACCGTCCTCGGACGCTGGGACCAGTTCCGCACGGCGGCCCGCGACCGGCGGGGCACCGCGCTGCTCGCGGCCGGCGGACTCCTGGTGGCCGTCAACTGGACGCTGTACGTCTGGGGCGTGAACACGGACCGCACCCTCGACGCGGCGCTCGGCTACTACATCAATCCCCTGCTGACGGCACTGCTCGGCGTGCTCATCCTCGGCGAGCGCCTCCGGACCGCGCAGTGGGTCGCGTTCGCCCTGGGGGGAGCCGCCGTCGCCGTCCTCGTCGTGGCGTACGGGGAAGTGCCGGTGGTGGCACTCGGCGTTGCGACCTCCTTCGCCCTCTACGGGTTGATCAAGAACCGGGCGGGACGGTCGGTGCCGGCCCTGCCCGGACTGGCCCTCGAGACGGCGGCGATCGCACCCCTCGCGCTCGCGTTCCTCGCGTGGCTCGAATGGCGGGGGGCGGACACGGTCGAGCTGCTCAGCCCGTACGGCCTCCTCGTGGCGGCCAGTGGAGTGATCACGGCCGTCCCCCTCCTGCTCTTCGCGACCGCCGCCGCCCGCATCCCGCTGGTGATGATCGGGATGATCCAGTACCTCACCCCCACGCTGCAGTTCCTCGTGGGCTGGCTCCTCTTCCACGAGCCGATGCCGCCGGAACGGTGGGCGGGCTTCCTCCTGGTCTGGCTCGCCGTCACCGTCTTCGCCGTCGACGGCGCCCGCCACCACCGCTGGCCACGCCTCGCCGACCGCGCGCCCGCCCGCTAGGACAGCCGGTCCACCAGGAGCACCGCGAACTCCTCCAGGGCGTCGCGGACCTCGCCCCGGGGAAGTGCGTCGAGCTCGGCGACCGCGTCGTCGGCCCAGGCACGGGCCATGGCGCGTGCGTCCTCCACGACGGGGTGGGCGCGCAGGTCCGCCACCACCCGGGCGAGCGCGGCGTCGTCGAGGTCGGTGCCGAGACGGCCGAGGATCGCCTCCCCGGCCTCGTCGAGCTCGCCGGCCGAACCCCGCCGCCGCAGCAGCAGCACGGGCATCGTGTCGACGCCCTCCTTCAGGTCGGTGCCCGGCGTCTTGCCGCTGGTGGCCGAGTCCGCGGACAGGTCGATGACGTCGTCGGCGAGCTGGAACGCCACCCCCACCTTCTCCCCGTAGGCCTCCATCACGGCGACGGCGTCGGCCGGCGCCCCGGAGAACAGCGCCCCGTACCGGGCCGAGGTGGCGATGAGGGAGCCCGTCTTGTCGGCGAGCACGCCGAGGTAGTGCGCGACCGGATCCTCTCCTGCCTGTGGCCCCAGCGCCTCATGGAGCTGGCCGAGGCAGAGCCGCTCGAACGTCTCGGCGTGGATGAGGACGGCCTCGGGTCCGAGGGAGGCCACGAGCTGGGAGGCGCGCGCGAACAGCAGGTCTCCCGTGAGGATCGCGACGTTGTTCCCCCAGAGCGCCTGGGCGGCGGGAGCCCCCCGCCGGAGCGTCGCGGAGTCCATCACGTCGTCGTGGTAGAGGGACGCGAGGTGCGTCACCTCCACCGCCACGGCCGCACGGCGGACCCGGTCGTTCACGCCGCTGCCGAGCTGGGACGCCAGCAGCGTGAGCAGTGGCCGCAACCGCTTGCCGCCCGCCCTGGCGAGGTGGGTGGTGGCGGAGTCGACCAGTTGCTCGGCGTGCGACGTCGCCGCGGCGAGCTCGATCTCCACCTCGGCCATCTCGGGGCCGAGGCGCTCCATCAAGGATGTGTAGGAGTTCAATGATCTCTCAGGGGAGGTAGGTCGCCGCTCCGGCGAGGACGTCGAGGACGGGTCCCGGGACCACGCCGAGGACCACGGTACCGATCACGCCCAGCGCGATCGCGACCGTGGACATGCCGTCGGAGTCCACGGTGATCGTGGCCTCGCCCTCCGGCTCGGTGAAGTACATCAGGACGATCAGCCGCACGTAGAAGAACGCGGTCGCTGCCGAGGCGAGCACCGCGAGGACCACGAGCGGACCGAGTCCACCCTGGACGGCGGCCGTGAACACCGTGAACTTCCCCATGAAGCCGGCCGTGAGCGGGATGCCCGCGAAGGACAGCAGGAAGACGAGCATGGACGCGGCGAGCCACGGGTTGCGCTTCCCGAGGCCGGCCCACTGCGAGAGTTCGCCCGCCTCCGCGGTGACGTGGCCCTCCGGGTCCCGCTCACGCACGAGCGAGACCACGGCGAAGGCACCCACGGTCGCCAGGCCGTAGGCCAGCAGGTAGAACAGGACCGCGGAGATCCCGCTCTGCTGGAGCGCCACCACGCCGAGGAGCACGAAGCCCGCATGGGCGATGGAGGAATAGGCCAGCATGCGCTTGACGTTCCCCTGCACGATGCCCAGGACGGTCCCCACCACCATGGTGAGCGCCATGACCGCCCACAGCACGGGCGCGAGGTCCCACCGCAGGCCGGGGAGCACGACGTACGTGAAGCGCAGCAGCGCCGCGAACGCGGCGAGCTTGGTGGCCGCTGCCATGAAGCCCGTCACCGGCGTGGGTGCGCCCTGGTAGACGTCGGGCGTCCAGGCGTGGAACGGGGCGGCACCGACCTTGAACAGGAGCCCCACGAGCACCAGGGTGGCGCCGGCGAGGAGCAGGGTGTCCATGCCGGACACGCCGCCGACCGCCTCCGCGATGTCCGCGAACCGGAGGGATCCGGCGAACCCGTAGAGCAGCGCGGAGCCGAAGAGGAGGATCGCGGACGAGAGGGAGCCCAGGAGGAAGTACTTGAGCGAGGCCTCCTGGCTGAGGAGCCGGCGCCGGCGTGCCAGGCCGGACAGCACGTAGAGGGGCAGCGAGAGCACCTCGAGGGCGACGAACAGGGTGAGCAGGTCGCCCGCCGTCGTGAACACCATCATGCCGAGGATGGAGAACATCGCGAGGGGGAAGACCTCGCCCTGGGCGAGGCCCGCCCGGGTGGCGCGTTCCTCGTCCTCGCTGCCGGGGCGCGTGGCGCCAGACGCCGCGAAGGATCCCTCGCCGGTCTCGGTGCGGTCCGCGATGACCAGCATCGCGACCAGGGAGATGACGAGCAGGATGGCCTGCGCGGCGAGGGCG
>RZYE01000284.1 GCA_009930425.1 Actinomycetota bacterium
CACCGTCACCGTCGCCGTCGCCGTCGCCGTCGCCGTCGCCCTCGCCGTCGGCCGCCCCGACGCCGTCGACGGACAGGGTGATTGCCGAGGCGCAGCGGATCCTGCAGAAGTTCGCGATCCCGACGGGGCCCGTTGACGGGATCTGGGGGCCGCGGACCGCGCAGGGGCTGTGCACGTTCCGGCAGATGGCCGGCCTGCCGGTCTCGCGGGGGAAGATCACCAACGACGACCTCGCGAAGCTGCGGCAGTACGACGGCTGGTACTCCCGCCTCAGCTCCATCCCCGCGTCACGGAACGGGCGCGGCACGTTTCTCCTGGTGCAGGAGACCTGCCAGACCATGCTGTACGCCCGGGGCGGCACCTACGTGAAGGTGATGCGGGTCTCCACGGGTGAGGCGGAGTTCCCCACTCCCAACGGCGACTACTCGCTGGGCCGCACCAGTCCGGGCTGGAGCTGCAGCACCCTCTACCCGGACGCCTGCTACAACCACACGGCCGGGGAGAACGCGATCCATCCGGACGGGGAGGGCGAGTTCTCGCAGTACGGGAACATGTACAACAAGAGGTCGATCTCGGGTGCGATCATGCTGCACGGGTCCATGTCCGTGCCGCTGTATCCCGCCAGCCACGGGTGCGTCCGCGTCACCGTGGCCACCTCGGACTGGCTCTACCACAACCTCGACAACGGCTGGAACGCCATTGCGATCTCGGTGGTGGGGTCCTACTGGTAGCGATGGCAACGCTCGATCCCCAGTCATGGGTCCGGGAGCGGGCGGCCCGTATGGTTCGGCCCGACCGTCCACCCGGGCAGCTGCGCGCCGAGATCGTTCGCCTGCTGGGAGGGCTGGACAGCCGCCGAGGGGGAGGCCGCGACCAGCTGCCATGAGGACGTGGGTGCGGCGCTCATGCTGGGCGAGACCGTGCTGGGCTGGCGCGTCTGGGACGCGATGCGCGCCCTCGACCTGCTGGCGGCGCGGCCGGGCGTGGACCCCGGGCGCCTCGGCGTGGCGGGCATCTCCGGTGGCGGGACGACGGCGCTGTTCACCGCCGCCCTCGACGAGCGGGTGCGCGCCGCCGCGGTCTCCGGGTACCTCAACACCTTCGCCGACTCGATCCTCGCCGTGCACCACTGCGTCGACAACTACGTTCCGGGCCTCGCGCTGGTGGCCGAGATGGTGGACGTCGCCGCACTCATCGCGCCCCGTGCGCTGTTCGTGGAGAACGGTCGGGAGGACGAGATCTTCCCGGTGGCCGGCTTCGACGCGGCGGTGGCGCGGCTGCGGGAGGTGTACGCCGCGGCCGGCGTTCCTGGGCGGCTCAACGCGCACGTCTTCCCGGGCGGGCACCAGTGGGACGGCACCGGCCTCGCCGAGTTCCTCGGCCGGAACCTCTGAACAGCGGGCTCGGGGCGTCAGGCCAGCGAGGCGCCGTTGGTGGCGATCACCTGCTGGTACCAGTGGAAGGACTTCTTCCGGTTCCTCTCCAGTGAGCCGGAGCCGTCGTCGTTGCGGTCCACGTGGATGAAGCCGTAGCGCTTGCTCATCTGCGCGGTTGCCGCGCTCACGAGGTCGATCGGACCCCAGGTGGTGTAGCCGATGATGTCCACGCCGTCCTCGATGGCCTCACGGACCTGCACGAGGTGGTCGTTCAGGTAGGCGATCCTGTAGTCATCGATCACGGTCTTCACGCCGTCCACCTCCACCAGTTCGTCCTTCGCGCCCAGCCCGTTCTCGACGATGAAGAGAGGCTTCTGCCACCGCTCCCAGTAGTCGTTGAGGATGATCCGGAGCCCGATGGGATCGATCTGCCAACCCCACTCACTGGTCGCAAGCGTCGGGTTCGGGATGCCCCCGAAGACGTTGCCAGCTCCGTGGGTTCGCTGGGCAGGGTCCGCGCTGGCGCAGACGCTCACGTAGTAGCTGAAGGAGACGAAGTCCACCGTGTGGCGCAGCATCTCCCGGTCCGCCTCGGTCACGGTGAGTTCGATGCCGTTCTCGCGGAAGTGGCGGAGGAGGTATCCCGGGTACTCGCCGCGGCAGTGGACGTCACCGAAGGCGTAGTTCTGGTGCTCCAGCAGCCTCGCCGCCCAGACGTCCCGTGGATCCGGCGTGAGCGGGTAGGCCGGCATCGCGAGGATCATGCACCCCACCCTCGCGCCCGGCGCAATCTCGTGGGCCAACCGCGTGGCACTGGCTGAGGCGACGAGTTCGTGGTGGATCGCCTGGTAGAGGTCCTGCTGGCTGAGCTGTTCCCTGGGGGTGGGGATGCCGCCGGACATGAACGGGGCGTGGAGGACCGAGTTGATCTCGTTGAAGGTCAGCCAGTACTTCACCCGCGAGCCGTACCGCTCGAAGAGGACCCGCACGTACCGCTCGAAGAAGCCGATCAGATCCCGGCTGATCCATCCGCCGTACTCCTCGGCGAGGTGGAGCGGGGTCTCGTAGTGGGAGATCGTCACGAGCGGCTCGATGCCGTGCTTCTCCAGCTCGTCCAGGACGCGGTCGTAGAACGCCAGGCCCTCCTCGTTCGGCTCGAGCTCGTCCCCGTTGGGGAAGATCCGGCTCCACGCGATGGAGAAGCGGAAGACCGAGAAGCCCATCTCGGCAAACAGCGCGATGTCCTCCGCGTAGCGGTGGTAGAAGTCGATGCCCTCGAGCTTCAGGTTGTCCGGCGTGGGGCGCTCGGTCCGGGGGGCGGTGATGCCCTTGGGCATCACGTCCTGGATGGACAG
>RZYE01000285.1 GCA_009930425.1 Actinomycetota bacterium
ACGATCTCGCCCGTGGTCGGGAAGTTCTGGATGTAGCGCTGGAAGTACCACTGCCCCTGCTCGGTGGAGCTGGGCTTCGTGAGTGCCACCACTCGTACGGCCCGGGGATTCAGGTGCTCGGTGAACCGCTTGATCGTGCCGCCCTTGCCGGCGGCGTCGCGTCCCTCGAAGAGGATCATCAACTTCGTGCCCGCGTCCTGCGCCCAGTACTGCAGCTTCAACAGCTCGACCTGGAGGTTGTACTTCTCCCTCTCGTACTCGTCACGGGTCATCCGCTCCGAGTACGGGTAGTTCTCGCGCCAGGTGTCCACCTCCCGGCCCTCCGGGTCGATGAGCACCGGGTCGGGCGTCTCGGTGTCACCCACCGTGTACCCCTGCTCGATGAGCTCCCGCACGAAGTCAGGGAGGTACGGGTCGTCGAGGTCGCCCTCGAGGTGCTCCGGGTCGATTGGTTCGAACTGCATGGCGCCTCCTCGGGCGTGGCGGGACTCAAGAGTATGCCGCGGAGGCCCGCCCGTGCGGTCGAGTGAGTCGGGTCAGGCGCGTCGTTCGGATCAGCCGCCCGAGCGCGCCACCTGGGTCAGGAGCATCCAGAACGTGCCCGGCACCTGCACCTCGCCGTGCCCCTTGATGACGTTCGAGGCCTCGACGGCGATCACGCGTTTCCCGTGTTCCGGCATGGCGTAGTTCTGTGGCGGCAGCGTCGCAACAACCTTCGAGACCTCGCCCTCGATGCCACCCGGACCGAACCCACCCAGGGCCGCATACCGGTTGGGCGCGCCGGCAATGACGGCCTCGCCGAGGTCGGAGGGCCGCCGCACCGCCCAGTGGAACACCTTCGTGAGCGGGAAGTCGTGCTTCGAGTACGTGGTCATCACGGGCTGCCGAGTGCGCTCGAGGGCGGGCCGGTAGCCGCCCGGCCGGCCGGCGCCGTCGGCATCGGAGGCGAAGCAGCGGTTGGAGAGGGCTGGCTGGAGCAGCAGGACGGATTCCACCTGCCTGGGGTGGGGCCTGGCGACCAACGCGGAGAGGACCACCTTCGCGCCGTACGAGTGGCCGACCAGGTGGACATGGGCGTCCCCGGCCGACAGCAGGTCCTCCAACAGGTCGGCGACGCCGCGGCCCCCCACACGTCCGGCGCGGTCCTTCATCAGCAGGACCGTGGCGAGGCGCACGAGCCCGCGAGGGTCCAGTGCTTGGAGAAGGCCGGCAGCAGCGGCGTCCGGACCCTCCGCCGGGGTGGCGCCCGGCAGTCCGATGTCGGACAGGTCCGGGACTGTGCCGTCGCTCGCTGGCCGGCCCGGGAGGGACTGCCAGACCTCGAGCACGCTCTCGGCGTCGGCTTCCACGAGGCCGAGCTCATCGTCGCCCCCGAACGCGCCGACCACCAGGCCCGCGAACTCCGCCGCCTCCTGATCGGTCAGATCCGCCGGGCGCTGGGCGAGCTCGTAGAATCGCGCACGCTCCTCCTCCGGGACGATCGCCGCCACCTCGGCGATCTCGGCGCGCTCCTCGGCGACTGCGTCATCATCGCGCTCCACCCCGAGGATCTGCGGTCCCCTCTCCCACGGCATGACCAGCGCGGTACTCGGCCAGATCACCCCGACCAGCACCGGGCGGAACTCCCGGTCCAGCGGGTGCTCGGCCCGCATCCGCGCGAAGCCGGTGATGAACTCGTCATAGCGGGAGGTGGCGGCCTGCCAATCGTTGTTCCAGCCGTGGGAGAACAGGAAGACGTCAGTGGGTCGTTGGTCCGCCACCGTCTCCACGAGGTTCCGGGCGGTCAGCGGACCGGTGCAGACGCCGTCCTTGTCGAACGGGACGATGTAGAAGGGTGCGGTCACCCCGTTGAGGTCAATGGTGCGGTACGGCGCCCCCGGCGCCAGTCGATCTGCCATGGCTCCCCCTCGGGTTGGCTGGTGGCCCAGTATTCTCGTCCAACACGTGTTGCGTCAAGGGTCACGACGTCCTCAGGCGTGGGAGTGAGCCTTCGAATGGGGGCACCTTCCGATGAAGTCGCGATGTGACATGAACCACTTCCGGGGAGTGTGGGAAACGGGCTCTGGGAAGGGGTTCGTGTCAGTGGGCGGCGAGACGATTGTTCGCATGAGCTCACCGGTCCTCGCACTCCAAGCGGCAGTCGCTGCGGTGGATGAGGCGTGGTCGGGGGCGTTGCCGAGTTTCGGCGTAACGGCGGGCGACGGCGATCCGTCCGTGGTGGTGGAGCAGTTCTCTGATGCCGGGTTGCTGGCCGTCGTCGGTGCGGTGGGGGCGTTGACGCGGCGGGTGGAGGGACTGGGGGCCGTCGTCGCGGCGGAGGTCGCGCGCCGGTCCCCGTCGGGCTCGGGGACGGGGAACCTGGCCCGGAGGATGGGGCACGCCTCCCCCGGCAGCCTCGTCGCAGCGTCCCGGGGCGGGCAGATCGGGCGTGCGGTGGAGCTGGTGAAGGTCGGCCAGGGTACCGCGGGCCGGCGCACCCTGGCCGGGGAGGCGTTGCCGGCGGTCCACCCGCACGTCGCGGCCGCGTTGCATGCCGGGAGGATCTCGGTGGATGCTGCCCAGCTGATCATCACCATGCTGGACCGGGTGTCCCCGCGGGCCAACCCGGTCGAGGCGGAGGCCAACGAGGCGACGTTGGTGGAGCAGGCCACCTGGTTGTCCTACCGGAACCTGGTCCGCGCGGTCGGGTACGCCGCTGAACGGCTCGATCCGGA
>RZYE01000286.1 GCA_009930425.1 Actinomycetota bacterium
GTTTCGACACCTGTTCCATCCATGGTACCTGCGCAGGGATGCAGGACCGGAGCTGGAGGAAGGTCCCAGCTGCCTCGCCGCGGCCGGTGATAATCTCCGGACAGATCTGGCGATCCTGGAGGAGAGACACGATGTGGCGCAGGTGGTTCGCCGGCGTGCTGCTGGCGATCGTGGGGGCCTTCCTCCTGACGGTTCCCGCGCACGCGGTCCGCGCTGCCGAGAACGATCCCGGCGATCCCACCATCTACTTCTTCTGGGGCGAGGGCTGCCCGCACTGCGCCGCCGCCAAGCCGTTCCTGGCCGGCCTGCAGGAGGAGTACCCCCAACTCGAGGTGCAGGACTACGAGGTCTACGACGACCTTGAGGGCCGCGACATCTTCTTCGCGATGGCCGAGAAGAACGGCATCGAGGTCTCCGGAGTTCCCACGTTCTTCCTCGGCGAGGATGTGTGGATCGGCTTCATCGAGAACCCCATCGGAGTTGAGATCGAGCAGGCCGTGGCGGCGTGCGTGGCCTCGGGCTGTCCCGACGCCGGTGCCGGCGTCGTCACGCCCGCCCAGCCCGAGCCGACGGCGGAGCCCACCCCACAGCCAGAGCCGACCCCCACGCCGCTTCCCGAGACCAACGGCGTCATCACCCTGCCGATCATCGGCGAGGTGGATGCGGCGAACCAGTCGCTGGCGTTGACGACGGCGCTGATCGCCCTCGTCGACGGCTTCAACCCGTGCTCCCTCTGGGTGCTCTCCGTCCTCCTTGCACTGACCCTGCGCACCGGCTCGCGCGGCCGCGTGGTCGTGATCGGCCTGGTCTTCATCTTCGTCACGGCCCTCGTGTACGCCCTCTTCATCGCCGGGATGTTCACGGTGCTGACCGTGGTGAGCATCTCCCCATGGGTGCGGGTCCTCGTGGCTCTCGTCGCCCTCACGTTCGCTGCCGTGAACATCAAGGACTACTTCTGGTTCAAGGAGGGCCTCTCCTTCACCATCCCGGACTCGAAGAAGTCCGGCATCTATTCGCGAATCCGTTCCGTGTCCCGCACGGACTCGATGCCGGCACTCGTGGGTGGCACGGTGGTGCTTGCGGCTGGAGTCTCGGTGATCGAGTTGGCCTGCACCGCCGGCTTCCCCGTGCTGTGGACGAACATCCTCACCGCGCAGGAGGTGGGAGTCCTCACGTTCGTGCTCCTGCTGCTGCTCTACATGCTCATCTACCAGCTGGACGAACTCGCCATCTTCGGCGTGGCGGTGGTGACGCTGCGGGCCAGCAAGCTGGAGGAGAAGCACGGCCGGATCCTGAAGCTCGTCGGCGGCATGCTCATGCTCACCCTTGCGGTGGTCATGATCGTGGACCCGGCCCTCATGTCGGACATCGGCACCGCCCTCATCATCTTCGGGATCGCGGTGGTGGCCACGCTGCTGGTGCTGCTCCTCCACCGGGTGGTGCTCCCCCGGTTCGGGATCCACATCGGCACCGAGGACCCCACCCCCGTGCTCGCCCGCACGGGCAGGCAGGCCCGCGTGGACACTCGCGGCACGCCCCTGTCGAAGACGAAGCCCCGCGGCCGCTAGGCGGCGCACCCAGGAGGAGGTCATTCGATGGACAGGACCCTGCACTTCCGATCCGGCGATCAGGAACTCGCCGGGACGTTGACCGTGCCAGACGGCCCCGGCCCTCATCCCGGCGCCCTGATCGTGCCCGGCTCCGGCCCTGTCGACCGCGACTCGAACCACGCGAAACTCCCGATCGGAGTGACCCGCGAGCTCGCCGAGGCGCTGGCCGGCGAGGGCTTCGCCACCCTGCGCTACGACAAGCGCGGCGTGGGCGAGAGCCCGGGCAACTGGCTCGCCGCCGGACTCGTGGACAACATCGTCGACGCCGCCGCCGCGTTGGCAGCCCTCCGCGCCCAGCCGGAGGTGGACGCGGACCGGGTGGTCGCCGTCGGGCACAGCGAGGGCGCCCTCATCGTGACCGCCCTCGCCGCGCACGGCGACGTCCCCTCCGGAGTCGCCCTCATCAGCGGCTCCGCCACCCCGGGCGCAGAACTGCTCCAGTGGCAGGCGCGCAAGGTCGCGCCGTCACTGCCGGCACCCGTCCGGTTCCTCCTCAGGATCATGGGCACCAGCGTGCCCAAGCAGGTGGCGGAGAACCACCGGAAGATCCGCGCCACCACCACGGACATCGCCCGCATCGGCGGCCGGAAGATCAACGCGAAGTGGACGCGCGAGTTCCTGGCCCGTGATCCAGCCACCGACCTTGCCCGGATCACCGTGCCCGTGCTCGCGGTGACGGGATCGAAGGACCTGCAGGTGAACCCCGACGACCTCACCCGGATCAAGCGCCTCGTCCGGGGGCCGGTCGAGATCCACGAGGTGCCGGACGGCAGCCACATCCTGCGCACGCAGCCCGGCATCCCGACCCTGCGCTCCTACAAGAAGGACGCCACTCGTCCGGTGGACCAACGAGTCCTCGACCACGTGACCGGCTGGGCGCGCCGCGTCACCGCAGCGCAAGCCTGAGTCAGTCCATGTGCCGCGCGGCGCCCCTGTCCGCGGAGAGGGCGAGCGAGGCGTAGACCCGCAGTGCCGCGGACACCTCGCGCTTCCGGTCCTTCGGACGCCAGCCCGCGGCATCGGCGCGGGCGCGGCGCTCGGCGAGCACGGCGTCGTCGACCTCGAGGGTCACCGACCGGTCCGGGATCGAGATGGAGA
>RZYE01000287.1 GCA_009930425.1 Actinomycetota bacterium
TGGGTGGCCGCCACCACGCGCCAGTTCGGGCGTGACGGCTACCAGGGCACCCCGACGATCGTCGTCGACGGCGAGGAGTTCCTCGGCTGGCCCGAGGAGGGGGCGTTGCTGGACGCCATCCGGGGGACCGGGGACTGAGGGCTACCATGGTCCACGGCGGCGGCGCCGCCGGGTGCCGCTGATGCGGCGTGCCACCTTAGCTCAGTTGGTAGAGCATCCGCCTTGTAAGCGGACGGTCATCGGTTCGAGTCCGATAGGTGGCTCGGGTGAACGACTGGAGGCCTCACGTGCACGCTGATCCACAGCTGTTGGCGAAACTGGACCACTGGCGCGAGCTCCCGCGCGTCCAGCAGCCGGCGTGGCCCGATCCGGAGGCGCTGCGTTCCGCCGTCGCCGAGCTGGCCGCCTCACCGCCCCTCGTGTTCGCAGGCGAGGCGGACCACCTGAAGGAGCGCATGGCGGCCGCCGGCCGTGGCGAGGCGTTCGTGCTGCAGGGCGGGGACTGCGCGGAGTCCTTCGCCGCGAACACCGCGGACCACATCCGCCGCAAGGTCATGACCATCCTCCAGATGGCGGTGGTGCTGACCTACGGCGCGTCCCTCCCCATCGTGAAGATGGGACGGATGGCCGGCCAGTACGCCAAGCCGCGGTCCGCGGACACCGAGGTGCGCGACGGCGTCGAGTTGCCGGCCTTCCGCGGGGACGCGGTCAACGGCCACGAGTTCACCCTCGAGTCCCGTACCCCCGATCCGCACCGCCTCCTGCGGGCCTACCACGCCTCGGCCTCCGCCCTGAACCTCATCCGCGCCTTCACCTACGGCGGCTTCGCGGACCTGCGGCGGGTCCACGAGTGGAACAAGGGCTTCATGCGCAACCCCTCGTACGCCCGGTACGAGGTCCTGGCAGCCGAGATCGACCGTGCCGTGCGGTTCATGGGCGCCGCCGGCGTGGACTTCGACGCCATCAAGACGGTGGACTTCTACTCCGCGCACGAGGCACTGCTCATGGACTACGAGCGGGCGCTCACCCGCATCGACTCGCGCACCGGCCTCGCCTACGACTGCTCCGCCCACTTCCTCTGGATCGGGGAGCGGACCCGCCAACTCGACGGCGCCCACGTGGACCTCCTGTCCCACGTGCAGAACCCGATCGGCTGCAAGCTCGGGCCCACCGCCACGCCCGACGACGTCCGGGCGCTCGTCGACCGGCTCAACCCTGCCGGCGAGGAGGGCCGCCTCACCTTCATCTCCCGGATGGGAGCCTCCCGGATCCGGGAGGCGCTGCCGCCGCTGCTGGAGGCCGCGCGGGACCACGGCGTGCCGGTGACCTGGATCTGCGACCCGATGCACGGGAACACCATCGTCTCGGAGTCCGGCTACAAGACGCGGCGCTTCTCCACCGTCATCGACGAGGTCCAGGGCTTCTTCGACGCGCACGACCAGGTGGGCACCAACCCCGGTGGCCTCCACGTGGAGCTCACCGGGGATGACGTCACCGAGGTCCTGGGTGGTGCCGAGGACCTCGACGACGATCACCTCGCCGACCGCTACGAGACCCTCGTCGACCCGCGACTGAACCACCAGCAGGCCCTGGAGATGGCGTTCGCGGTCGCGGAGATGCTCCGCGGCTGACCTCACTGGTGGACGCTCAGCCCGGCCGGACCGGCAGGGGGAGCGGTCGCTTCGGCAGCCGCCCGTCCCCGGAGGACTCGCCGCGCAGGCGCCGACGCACCCACGGCAGGCCGTGCTCCCGCGCCCACCGTGCGTTCGCCCGGAGCCACTCGGTGCGCGGCGGGAGCGGCAACGGTGCGAGTGGGTCGTCCCAGTCGGGGGTGTCCGGCTCGCACCCGAGCGCGACCAGGGCACCCTGCGCCACCTGTTCGTGGCCAGCCGGCGTGAGATGGATCCGGTCCGGCGCCCACATGCGCCAGTCCCGGATGGATCGCATGCCCCACAGGTCGAGGACGTGCGCGCCGTGGCGCTGCGCGATCGACCAGACCGACGCGTTGTAGATCCCGTAACGGGGACGCTGGAGCCGGATGACCGGCGAGTCCCTCGGATCGACCAGCGTCTGCACGAGAACGTCGATGCCGCGGGACCGCAGCAGGGCGACGGCGCCCTCGAGCCGCTCCGCCAGCGCGTCCGGGTCGGCCCCGGGCCGCAGCAGGTCGTTGCCACCCCCGCACAGCGTCACCAGGTCCGGGCCCAGTGAGAGCGCCTGCGGGAGTTGCTCGTCGATGATCTGCCCGAGGAGGCGGCCCCGGATGGCCAGGTTCGCGTACTCGAGCGGCGGTGCCCCCTCCCGGCGGTGGTCCAGGTGGAGGGCGAGGCGGTCCGCCCAGCCCACCGGGGCGTCGTCGTCGCCGTCATGGAGACCCTCGGTGAACGAGTCCCCGGTGGAGACCATCCGCGTCCACGGCACCCCGGTCACCGGGTGCCTCCCGCGACCTCCGGGAGGCGCCAGTCGACCGGACCGGCGCCCTGCTCGGCGAGCATGGCGTTGGCCCGCGAGAACGGCCGCGAGCCGAAGAACCCCGACGACGCCGAGAGGGGGGACGGGTGTGCCGAGGCGATCACCGGCGTCGTCCCCAGTGCCGGCCGCAGCGTCTGCGCGTCGCGGCCCCACAGGATGGCGACCAACGGGCGCTCCCGCGCCACGAGGGTGGCGATGGCGTGGTCCGTGATCGCCTCCCAGCCGCGGCC
>RZYE01000288.1 GCA_009930425.1 Actinomycetota bacterium
TACCCTCGTAGGCATGGGACTTCGCCTCTACGACTCCGCCACGCGCAGCGTGCGGGATTTCGTTCCGCTCCACCCGGGCCGGGTCGGGATCTACGTCTGCGGGGCCACCGTGCAGTCCTCCCCCCACGTCGGCCACATGCGCACCGCGATCGTCTTCGACGTGCTGCGCCGCTGGCTCGAACGCGACGGCGCGGAGGTCACGCTCATCCGCAACGTCACGGACATCGATGACAAGATCCTCGCGAAGTCCGCGGAGCAGGGCGTCCCCTGGTGGGCGTGGGCCTACCGGTTCGAGAACGAGTTCACCGCGGCCTACGACGCGCTGGGTCTCCTCCGCCCCACCTACGAGCCCCGGGCCACTGGCCACGTGCCGGAGATGGTCGAACTGATCGACCGCCTCATCGAGCGGGGGCACGCCTACGCCGGGGACCCCGGCAACGTCTACTTCTCCGTGCCCTCCTTCCCCGAGTACGGCGCGCTCACCAACCAGGGCGCGGAGGCCGGCGAGGACGACGACGCCGCAACGGACAAGCGCGATCCCCGCGACTTCGCGCTCTGGAAGGCCCCGAAACCGGGCGAACCCGGAACGGCGCAGTGGGACACCCCGTGGGGTCACGGCCGCCCGGGGTGGCACCTGGAGTGCTCCGCCATGGCGCACCGCTACCTGGGGGAGACGTTCGACATCCACGGCGGCGGCCTCGACCTCCGCTTCCCCCACCACGAGAACGAGCTCGCCCAGTCGCGCGCGGCCGGCTACGCGTTCGTCCGCCACTGGATGCACTCCGCCTGGGCGACGATGGGCGGGGAGAAGATGAGCAAGTCTCTCGGCAACTCCCTCATCGTCTCCGAGGTGCTGAAGTCGACCCCCGCGCCGGTCGTGCGCCTGACCCTGATCGCGGCCCACTACCGGTCCATGGTGGAGTACTCGGACACGTCCGTGGCCGAGGCTGCCGCCAACTGGGACCGCTTCACCAACTTCGTCACCCGGGCGATCGAGTTCGCCGGCGAGGTCGACGGCGTCGCCTCCCTCCCGCTCCCGGCCCCCTTCGTGGCCGCGATGGAGGACGACCTGAACACGGCCGCCGCCCTCGCCGTCGTCCACGAGCATGTGCGCCTCGGCAACATCGCGCTCGCGGACGGCGATCGCGAGGCGGTCCGCGACGCCCAGGGAGCGGTCCGCGCCATGCTCGCGGTGCTCGGGCTGGACCCGCTCGCCGAGCAGTGGCGTGCAACGGATTCGGCGCACGGGGCGCTGGGCGTCCTCGTGGAGCGGCTGCTCGCGGAGCGGGTCGAGGCCCGGCTCACGAAGGACTGGGCGCGTGCCGACGCGATCAGGGAGGACCTGCTCGCGGCCGGCGTGGTCGTCGAGGACTCGGTGGGCGGCGCCCGCTGGTATCTGAAGGGGTAGGACATGCCAGGCAATTCCGGCCGCCGCGGTGCGGTACGCAAGGGTGGTTCCAAGAAGGGTGCCACGGTGGGCTCCGGTGGGCAGCGGCGCCGTGGCCTCGAGGGCCGGGGACCCACTCCCAGGGCGGAGGACAGGGTCCACCACCCGGCCCACCAGAAGAAGGTGGCGGCGGAGCGCCGTGAGGCCGCGCGGCCCAGGGCCCGCACGCCCGGCTGGGTCAGGGCACTCCCCGAGGGCACCGAGTTCATCGTGGGGCGCAACGCCGTCCACGAGGCCGTGCTCGCGGGCATGCCGGTGCACAGCGTGTACGTGGCCTCGGGCGTCACGAGCGACGAGCGCGTCTCCCACGTCCTGCAGGCCGCCACGGATGCGGGCACCCCGATGTTCGAGGTCTCCCGCTCGGACCTCGAGTCGGTGGCCGACGGGCAGTCCCACCAGGGCCTCGCCATCGCCGTCCCGCCGTACCAGTACGAGGACGTGCACGACGTCGTCGACGCCGCGCTCGAGCACGTGGTCCCGCCGCTCCTCGTGGCCCTCGACGGCGTCACGGACCCCCACAACCTCGGTGCCGTGCTGCGCAACGCGGGGGCCTTCGGGGTCGACGGCGTGGTGATCCCGCAGCGGCGCGCCGCCGGCGTGGGAGTGACCGTCTGGAAGGTCTCGGCCGGCGCGGTGGCGCGCGTGCCCGTGGCACGGGTGACCAACCTCGTCCGCACCCTGGACGAGCTGAAGGAGGCCGGCTTCTTCGTCGTGGGCCTCGACGGCGAGGGGTCGATCGAGATCGGTGACCTCGAGCTCGCCGACCGCCCCCTCGTCATGGTCACCGGGGCCGAGGGCAAGGGCCTCTCCCGCCTGGTGCGCGAGACCTGCGACGTGATCGCCGCCATCCCGATCTCCTCCGCCGTGGAATCATTGAATGCGGCGGTGGCCACGGGCATCAGCCTCTATGAAGTGACGCGACTACGAAAGGCTCAGCCATGACCTGGCAGCGCACGGACGGGACGCTCCTCGCGATGGATGCGGCCGCGCACCGCGGGGCCCTCGAGGAGTACTTCTCCACCCACTCGATCCCCGTGGTCCTGGAATTCCACCCGAGCGCCCCGTACATGGTCGGGGTGCGCCTCTTCGTCAACGACGACGCCCGCGTGGCCACGTCCGGCGCCAACCGGCTCATGCCGGGCCTCGAACTGGAGGATCTCGCCGAGGACATCGCCGAGCGCTTCACCTTCGACGTGCTGATCGGCGAGGTCGCCGTCGAGGAGGACGAGGAGGCCGG
>RZYE01000040.1 GCA_009930425.1 Actinomycetota bacterium
TCGTCGTTCAGGAGGACGAGGTCGGGCACGGCGGTGCCAACCAGTTCCGGGACCTCGGTGAGCTCGCCGACGACGTCGAGCTCGTGCCGCGCTCGCCTCACGAGGGTGCCGTCCTCGACGTCGAAGGTCGAGACCACCAGGCGATGGGGTCGCAGCGTCGGGTGCGTGGCCGGCGCCTCCTGCCGGATCGCGACGCGGGTGAACACCCCGCCAGCCTCCTCGAGCACGGGGCGCAGGAGGTTCACGCCGGCCGTCTCCAGCCAGAGCGCGGACCATTCGGCGAGGTCACGGCCGGACGTCGACTCCAGTTCCACGAGCAGGTCGCGCAGCACCGTGTTGCCCCACTGGTGCTTCTCGAGGTAGGTGGCGACGCCGTCGAGGAAGTGGTCCTGGCCGACCCATGCCACGAGCTGCCGGAGCACGGAGGCGCCCTTGGCGTAGGTGATGCCGTCGAAGTTGACCTCGACATCCTCGAGGTCGTTGATCGTGGCGACGATGGGGTGGGTGGAGGGCAGCTGGTCCTGGTTGTACGCCCACGACTTCTCGAGCGAGTTGAAGGTGGTCCACGCGTCCGTCCAGTGCGTCGCCTCCGCGGTCGCGAGGGTGGACATGAACTCCGCGAAGGACTCGTTCAACCAGAGGTCGTTCCACCACTCCATGGTCACGAGGTCGCCGAACCACATGTGAGCGAGCTCGTGCAGCACGGTGACGACCCGGCGCTCCCGGCGGGCGTCCGGCACCTTGGAGCGGAAGACGTAGGCCTCGGTGAAGGTGACGCAGCCGGCGTTCTCCATGGCACCGGCGTTGAACTCCGGCACGAAGAGCTGGTCGTACTTCGCGAACGGGTAGGGGCGCTTGAAGGCCTCCTCGTAGAAGGCGAAGCCGGCCCGGGTGATGTCCACCATCTCCTCGACCTCGAGGTACTCGGCCAGGGAACGGCGGCAGTACACCCCGAGGGGGATCGTGCGCCCGTCGACCGAGGTGAGGTCTGCGGTCTCCCGGTGGTAGGGGCCGGCCACGATCGCCGTGATGTAGGAGCTGATCCGCTCGGTGGGCTCGAAGGTCCAGGTGGTGACTCCGGGGCCGGACTCGTTCCGTGACCCGGCCTGCCCGGTCACGACCTCCCAGTGGGCGGGGGCGGTCACGGTGAAGGTGAAGCTGGCCTTCAGGTCGGGCTGCTCGAACACGGCGAAGACCCGCCGGGCGTCGGCGACCTCGAACTGGGAGTACAGGTAGACCTCGCCGTCAGCCGGGTCCACGAAGCGGTGCAGGCCCTCACCCGTGTTCGTGTACCGGCACGTGGCGTCGACGACGAGCTCGTTGTCCACCGCCAGGTCCGTCAGGGTGATCCGCGAGTCGGCGAACGCGCTCGTGGCGACCGGCTGGCCGTTCAGCGTGATGCCCTCCACTCCGTCCGCGATCAGGTCGATGAACGTGGACGCCCCGGGAACGGCGGTGAACCGTGCCGTGGTGCGGGAGCGGAAGGTGTCCGGCCCACCCGTCAGGTCCAGTTCGACGTCGTAGCTCGCGGTGGCGAGAGTGGCGGCGCGCTGCCGTGCCTCGTCGCGCGTCAGGTTCTTCCCGGGCATCGTTCTCCTTCGTGGCGTCGTTGCGGTCCCCCGATCCAATCACGAAGGACCGTCACGGTTCGAACCGTGGCGGTCCGGTCGCGCACAATGGGTCCATGACCGACACGTCCCCCGTCCGGCGCCGGCGGCGGCTCAGCCCCGGTGAGTGGAGCCTGATCGCCGTCGTGACCCTGCTCGTGGTCGCCTTCCTGGTCCTGCTCGTCGACCGCCTCGGGTCCACCGGAGGGTCGGCCGCACCCGCGCCGTCGGCAGGCGCCTCGGTCACGGTCACCCCGACCGCCGGCCCGACGACGGCGGACGCGGGCGACGTCGTCGACCTCACCGGGGTGGACTGGACGTTCCGCCTGCCGTCGGGGAACATCGGGTGCGCCATCACGGAGGACGGGGTGACCTGCGGCATCGGCTCCTTCGAGTACGAGCCCCCGGCGCTCGCCGGCTGCGACGGACGGACGGGAGTCGCCTTCCGGCTGGACGCGGCGGGCGCCCAGCCGCTGTGCACCACCGGGGAGGTGGGCTTCGGGGAGGCGCGGGAACTGCCCTACGGGGAGTCGATCACTGCCGGCGAGTTCACCTGCACCTCTAGTGAGGTCGGGGTCGCGTGCCGCAACGCGCTCGGACAGGAGCTGACCCTGCGGCGTGCGTCCTACGGCCTCTGATCACCAGATCCGTACCCGCTCCTCCAGCGGAAGGTGCAGGGCGTCGCCCTCGGTGACGCCGAACGCATCGGCGAACGCGTCCACGTTCCGCACCACGGCGTTGCAGCGGAACTCGGCGGGGGAGTGCGGGTCGATCGCGAGCAGCCGGATCGCCTCCTCGTCACGCGACTTCTCGCGCCAGATGCGCGCCCAGTTCAGGAAGAGGCGTTGGAGGGCGCTGTGGCCGTCGATCACGGGCTCGGCCTCGAACGAGCTGCCCCGGGAGGCGAGCTCGATGGCGTAGGCCTTGATCGCGATCGTCAGGCCGCCGAGGTCGCCGATGTTCTCCCCGACGGTGAGGGCACCGTTGACGTGGTGGCCGCTGCCCTCGAGCTGCTTCGGCACCAGGACGTCGTACTGGGCGATGAGGGCGGCGGTCCGCTTCTCGAACTCCGCGCGGTCCTGCTCGGTCCACCAGGAGTTCAACGCCCCGGTGGCGTCGAACTTGGACCCCTGGTCGTCGAAGCCGTGGCCGATCTCGTGGCCGATCACGGCGCCGATCCCGCCGTAGTTCGCGGCCTCGTCCCCACCGGCGTCGAAGAAGGGTGGCTGGAGGATCGCGGCGGGGAAGGCGATCTCGTTGGTCGTGGGCATGTAGTAGGCGTTCACCATCTGGGGCGGCATCTGCCACTCGTCCCGGTCCACCGGACGGCCGAGCTTGTCCGCCAGCCACTCGAACTCGAAGCGGTTGGCCGCCCGGACGTTGCCGACCAGGTCCGCCGGATCGATCTGAAGGGCGCTGTAGTCCCGCCACCGCTCCGGGTAGCCGATCTTGGGGGTGAACGTGTCGAGCTTCTCCAGGGCACGGGCCTTCGTGTCCGTTCCCATCCAGTCCAGCGCGGTGATCGACTCCCGGTAGGCGGTGATCAGGTTCGCCACCACGCGATCCATCGCGGCCTTGTGGGACGGCGGGAAGTGCCGCTCGACGTAGAGCTCCCCGACAGCCTCGGAGAAGGCGCCGTCCACGAGCCCCACCCCGCGCTTCCACCGTTCCTTGATCTCCCTCGCCCCCGTGAGGGTCCGTCCCTGGAAGTTGAAGCGCTCCTGGGCGAGCGCCTCGGTCAGGTACGGGGCGCGCGCAGAGACGACCCGCCACATGGCCCAGGCCCGCAGGTCCTCGACCTCGGTTGCCGTCCACGCCTCCGCCAGGTGGGTGAAGAAGCTCGGGGTCTCGTTCGCGACCCTCTCGAACGCGTCGGGACGGCCGGTGGCGGTGCGCCACCCCTCGAGCTCCAGGCCGAGGTCCTGCCACTGGCCGAAGTCCATCGGGTTGTTGGTGAGATCGGCGTCCCGGGTCCGGACCCTGTCCCAGTGCCCGGCCGCGAGGGCCGTCTCGAACGCCATGATCCGGGCGGCGAGCTCGGTGGACTCGGCCTCGGTCGCGATGCCGGCGAGCACGAGCATCGTGGCGATGTGGGCCTCATAGGCGGTGCGCGTGGCGGCGTGGGCCTCCTCGCGGTAGTAGGCCTCGTCCGGGAGGCCCAACCCGCCCTGCCAGACGTACATCGTGTAGGAGTCGGGGCTGTTCGGGTCATTCGAGACGTACTGCGCGAACAGGCCGGGCACACCGGTGGGCGCGAGTTCGCCGAGCACCCGGAGGAGGTCCTCCCGGCTGGTTGCGCTGCGGATGGGAGCGAGGTCGGGCTCGAGGGGGGAGACGCCGGCGGCCTCGATCGCCTCCGTGTCCATGAAGGACGCGAACAGGTCCCCGATCCGGCGGGCGTAGGCGCCCTCGACCTCGCCGGCGGCGCAGTCCTCGATGATCTCCCTCACGTCCTTCTCGGCGGCGTCGACGAGGGCGTGGAAGGCCCCGTCCCTGCCGCGGTCGGCGGGGATCTCGTGGGTGGCGAGCCACGCGCCGTTGACGTGGCGGAAGAGGTCGTCCTGGGGACGGAATGAGTCGGTCATGTCCCAAAGCTAACCGAATTCGGGCTGCGGGAGCCTCAGCGGGCGCCCGCCAGGTTGCGCCGCGCCAGCAGGATCTGGAGGACCACGGCCGCCGGGGCCACCACCAGCACGGCCGGGGGCAGCGTACCGAGGATCCACACCCAGAGTCCGAAGGCGAGCGTGGGCGCGGCCCACCACGTCAGGCGCCTCGGCCACGGGTTGCCTCCGGCGCTCATCGCCTGTTCCCGCGCGAACTCGCCCGCCTCGCCCGGCTGGTGCAGGGTGCGCCGCCAGAGGAACGACTGGCCGAACTGGGACAGCGCGCCGGCCAGCGCCCAGCCGGCTGCGGCCCAGAGGGCGTGCCCGCCGACGGTTGCGATCCAGAGCGCGGCGGCCACCGAGACGAGGGCGCTGGCGACGGCGGCGGCAACGAGGGCACGCCCCGCGGACCCGGGCGCCACCACGAGCGCCACCAATCCAGCGAGCGTGGCGGCGAGCCACGCCGCGGCGCCTCCCGCACCTGCCCACCAGCCGGTGGCACCGGCCCCGAACACTGCCACCGCCACGGTCGCGACGGCAAGGCCGACGGTGGCGGCGGCGAAGGCGGTGGACCGTCGCGCCGACGCCGCCACCGAGGCGGCGACGTCGACGTGGTGGTGAGGGGTGGAACCCTCGTGGGCGCAGGAGGACATGTCAGTCGACGAGGCCCTCGAAGAGGACCGTGGAGAGGTACCGCTCCCCGAAGGAGGGGATGATGACCACCACGAGCTTGCCCGCGTTCTCGGGCCGCTGGGCCACCTGGACGGCCGCGGCGAGCGCCGCCCCGGAGGAGATTCCCACGAGCAGGCCCTCCTCGCGGGCGGCGCGACGCGCCCACGCCACGGCGGTCTCGGCGTCCACGTCGACGACCTCGTCGTAGACGCCGGTGTCGAGGATCTCGGGAACGAAGTTCGCCCCGATGCCCTGGATCTTGTGCGGCCCGGGCGCCCCGCCGTTCAGGATCGGTGACTCGGCCGGCTCCACCGCCACGACCCTCACGTCCGGCTTCCGCTCCTTGAGGACCTGGCCGACTCCCGTGATGGTCCCGCCGGTCCCGATGCCCGCCACCAGGATGTCCACGGCGCCCTCGGTGTCCCGCCAGATCTCCTCCGCGGTGGTGCGCCGGTGGACCTCCGGGTTCGCGGCGTTCGCGAACTGGCGTGCGAGGACCCCTCCGCGCTCGGCGGCGATCGCCTCCGCCCGGGTGACCGCCCCCCGCATGCCCTCCGACGCGGGGGTCAGGATCAGTTCCGCGCCGAACGCCCGCAGCACCGCACGGCGCTCCTTGGACGCCGATTCGGGCATCGCGAGCACCACGGGGTAGCCGCGGGCGGCGCCCACCATGGCGAGCGCGATGCCGGTGTTGCCGGAGGTCGCCTCGACGATCGTGCCGCCGGGCTCCAGCTCGCCGGAGGCCTCCGCGGCGTCCACGATGGACACGCCGATGCGGTCCTTCACGGAGTTGGCAGGGTTGTAGAACTCGAGCTTGGCGGCGACGGTGGCCGGCGCTCCGTCGGTGATGCGGTTGAGGCGGACGAGGGGGGTGTTGCCCACGAGGGCGGTCACGTCATCGAAGATCATGGTCGTTCCTGTCTGTGCTGGGTCCGGATGGGGAAGGTCACGGGACGCCCGGCACGCGTGGGTCTCGCGCGGCTTGGGCCGGGCGTCCTACCGACAGCGGATCGCGCAGCACCAGGGCATGAAAGAGGTGGAATCCATCGCATCTCCCCGGTCAGGTTGTGTGCAACCATAGTGCACTCCGGGGACCAAGGTCACGGGGCGGTGTCCGGGCCATGGACGGGCTCCTCCACCACGTGGGTGCCCGCCGCCACGAGGACGCCGGCACCGTGGGTGGCGGCGGCGACGGCGGCACGGAGGGCGGCGTCGTCGGCATGCGTGAGGGTGAGGACGGCGCGACTCGAGTACTCGACGCCCACGACCACCACCCCTCTGGCCTCCAGTTCGCTGCGGACGCGGCCGGCGTCCGCGTGCTCGAGGGTGAGCGTGGCGAGGGTGCGCGTCACCGGGCGGACGCGGGGGGCCTCGGCGAGGGCGTTCGCGACCGACTGCGAGTAGGCGCGGACGAGCCCACCGGTGCCCAGCTTGATTCCCCCGAACCACCTGCTGACCACGGCAGTGGCATTGGTCAGGCCGCTGCCCCGCAGGACCTCGAGCATCGGCATGCCGGCGGTGCCGGCGGGTTCGCCGTCGTCCGAGGACCGCTCGACGGCGAGCGACCCCGGAACGTCCACGATGAACGCCGTGCAGTGGTGCCTGGCCTCGGGGGAGTGGCGGCGCTCCTCGGCGATGGCGCGCCGGGCGGCCTCCTCATCGTCCGTGCGGACGAGCAGCGTGACGAACCGGGACCGCTTCACCGTCATCTCGGTGCGGGCGAGGTATCCGGGCGGCAGCCACATCCCGACCAGAGTATCCCGGTCTGCCCTGACCGTCCGTGGGCGCTTGCACGCGGGGGTGACAGTGGGTTGACCGCGGCCGGGGGTGGGACAGGTGCGCTGTGCTGAGCTGTCGGGGAACGGGAACCGTGGTCAGGGCAAGGGCAGGTTGGATCCCGAGGGAGTGACACCTTGTCGGAATCCTCGCCATCGTCACTATGGCGAGGCAAGCAGTCGAGGGCGAGGATCGCACACCTCTCCATCGACTCTGTTCCTCGCCTTGGTGACGATGGCGAGGATTCGTGCAGGCCACGACAGGACCACCTGCGAGAAGGATCCAGGAAGACCTGTGGGCTTGAATGGGGGAGTCCTGTTTCGCAGCCGGCGCCCTCACACGGTAGGATCATGCGGTTGCCAGTTCCACTTGGCGAATCTCACACTCCCGGATCCCGCTCACGGCTGGCCCTCCGGGGTGGCGGGGTGGCATCGTGGTTCGTTGGCTCAAGTCCCCATCGAAAGGAGCGGACCGTGGCGGTTCCCAAGCGCAGAATGTCCCGCAGCAACACCCGCTCGCGCCGGTCCCAGTGGAAGGCCGAGCTCCCCGAGCTCGTCAACGTCCGCGTCCGCGGCCGCGTGATCCAGGTGCCCCGTCGGCTCGCCAAGGCGTACCAGAAGGGCCTGCTCGTCGAGGACTGATCGACGGCATCAGGAGGGGATCCCGCACGGGGTCCCCTTTTTGCCGTCCACGAGCCCGTCAGCGCGCTCCACGGGCCCTTGATCCGCTGCGGTCTCCCAGCGGTCCCCGCCCGTGATGCCCAGTTGCCGTGCGTCCGTGCCACGGGTGCGATGATGGGCCGATGCCGGAGCTGACTGCCTGGGCGTGGACCGCCCTGACGCTCGGTGCTCTCGTGGTCGGGCTGAGCAAGGCCGCGCTGCCCGGCGGTGGGACGCTCGCGGCGGCGCTGTTCGCCCTTGCGTTGCCGGCGAAGGCCTCGACCGGGACCCTGCTGGTCCTCCTGATCCTCGGTGACCTGTTCGCCGTCTGGGCCTACCGTGCCCACGCGGACTTCGCGGTGCTGCGGCGCCTCATCCCCACCGTGCTGGGGGGCGTGGTGCTCGGCGCCCTGTTCATGGCGGTGGCCTCCGACGCGGTGGTCCGGCGCGTCATCGCCGTGATCCTCCTGTCGTTGATCGCGCTGACCCTCCTCCGGCGGCGTCGACCGGCGCGCACCGACGAGGCCGTGGCCGCGGGGCCGCACCGGCTGGAGGCGGGCGCCTTCGGCGTCCTCGGGGGCTTCACGACGATGGTGGCCAACGCGGGCGGCCCGGTGATGTCCCTGTACTTCCTCGCGATGCGCCTGTCCGTGTGGGCGTTCCTCGGGACCTCCGCATGGTTCTTCTTCGCGGTCAACCTGGTCAAGGTCCCGTTCTCGGTGGGCCTCGGGCTGATCACGGCCGATTCGCTCATGATCAACGCGGTGCTCGCACCGGCCGTGATCGCCGGTGCCCTGGCCGGGCGCCGCCTGGCTGCCCACATGGACCAGGCCGTCTTCGAGAAGCTGGTCCTCGCGCTGACACTGATCTCCGCAGTCAACCTGCTGCTGTGACCGCGACTGTCGGGGTGGCGGGATTCGAACCCACGACCCCCTGCTCCCAAAGCAGGTGCGCTACCAAGCTGCGCCACACCCCGGGGTCGGTGACATTCTAGGCCACCACGGGCACCCTCCCGGCGCGGGCTGGTTCGACGCGCGCGGGGGTGGACGATAGAATCGTGCAGCCGCGCTCCGCGTGGCCCGCGGATGTAGCTCAATGGTAGAGCCTCAGCCTTCCAAGCTGATGGTGCGGGTTCGATTCCCGTCATCCGCTCCGGTTCCCGGCCCGTGCGTGGGTCCCCGACAAGTGACTGGAGATGCATTCGTGAAGAGCGCCGTCGAGACCCTCGACCCCACTCGCGTGAAGGTGACCGTCGAGGTCCCCTTCGAGGAACTCAAGCCCGCGGTCGACGCCGCCTACCGCGAGATCGCCTCGCAGGTCAACGTCCCCGGCTTCCGGCGCGGGAAGGTTCCCGCGCGCATCATCGACCAGCGGGTCGGGCGCGGCGCCGTGATCGAGCAGGCCGTGAACTCGGTCCTCCCCGGGCTCTACCGGGACGCCCTCATCGCCAACGAGATCAAGGCGCTCGGCAACCCCGACATCGACGTCAGCGAGGTTCCCGCCGTCACCGGCCCGCTGGGCGGGCAACTCGTGTTCGCGGCCGAGGTCGACGTCCAGCCCGAGATCGCGATCCCGGACCTCTCCGGCGTTGTCCTCGAGGTCGCGGACGCCGACGTGTCCGAGGACGACGTCGAGGAGCGCCTCACGTCGCTGCGCGAGCGCTTCGGGACCCTCACCGGCGTCACGCGCCCCGCCCAGGAGGACGACTTCGTCGTCGTCGACCTGCGGGCGACCGTGGATGGCGAGGAGGTGGAGGCCGTCTCCGGCATCTCCTACCAGGTCGGCGCCGGGAACATGATCGACGGCCTCGACGAGGCCCTTACCGGCATGACGGCGGGTGAGGAGAAGGTGTTCACGACCCGCCTGGTGGCGGGCGAGCACGCGGACAAGGACTCCGAGGTGACGGTGACCCTCACCGAGGTCAAGGTCCGTGAGCTCCCCGAGGCCGACGACGACTTCGCCCAGCTGGCCTCCGAGTTCGACACGATCGACGAGCTCCGCGAGGACCTGCGCAACCAGGTGGTCTCGGACAAGACCGCGAACCAGGCCGTCGAGGCCCGTGAGGCGCTGCTCGTGCACCTCCGCCAGAACACCGACTTCCCGCTGCCGCAGCGGATCGTCGCCTCGGAGATCGAGGCCCACCTGGAGCGCGAGGGGAAGCCCGCGGACGACCCGCACGGTGAGGAGATCCGCGAGGAGACCGAGCAGGCCCTGCGTGACCAGCTCCTCCTCGACGTGCTGGCGCAGCACTTCGACGTCCAGGTGGAGCAGGACGAGCTCCTCCAGTACCTGTTCACCACCGCGCAGCGCTACGGCATGGACCCGACCGAGTTCATCACCTCCGCGGACTCCAGCGGCCAGATCCCGCTCTTCGTCGCCGAGCTCGCCCGGAACAAGTCCCTCGCCGTCGCGCTCCGCAGGGTGACGGTGCAGGACGCCTCCGGCAACGCCGTCGACCTGACCGCCTTCATCGGGCGGGACGCCGAGGAGGCCCCGGCGGAGACCGTCGAGGTGTCCGAGGACCAGGCGGCGGCGCCCGTGGTGGAGGAGCCGGCACCCGCGGCCCCGGTCGAGGAGGAGCCGGTCGCGGAGGAGCCCGCCGCGGAGGCCCCGGCCGCACCCAAGGCCCCGGCGCGGAAGCGGAAGAAGGACGAGAAGTCCGAGTGACATGACCACGAGGGGTCCGGCTGCGCCGGGCCCCTCCTTGGTGCGCCGAGAGCGAAAAGGACCGTCCGCCGGGGCGGCGCCGAACCTCCCGGGCGTTAGATTGCTGGTAGCCGAACCACGAGGAGTCCTGGTGAACGAGATTTCCAAGGCCGAGGGCATGTCGCTCGGTCTCAACGACCACATCTACAACCGGTTGCTGCGCGAGCGCATCATCTGGCTGGGGACCGAGGTCCGTGACGAGAACGCGAACGCCATCTGCGCGCAGATGCTGCTGCTCGCGGCGGAGGACCCGGAGAAGGACATCTACCTGTACATCAACTCGCCGGGTGGGTCCATCACCGCGGGGATGGCGATCTACGACACCATGCAGTACGTGCAGCCGGACGTCGCCACGGTCGCGACCGGCCTGGCCGCCTCCATGGGCCAGTTCCTGCTCTCCTCGGGGGCTCCCGGGAAGCGCTACGCCACGCCCCACGCACGCGTGATGATGCACCAGCCCTCCGGCGGCATCGGCGGAACCGTCACGGACATCCGCATCAACGCCCAGCTCATCCTCAACATGAAGCAGCTCCTGGCCGAGCTCACCGCCCAGCAGACCGGGAAGTCGGTGGAGCAGATCCTCTCCGACGCCGACCGCGACCGCTGGTTCAACGCCGAGGAGGCCAAGGAGTACGGCTTCATCGATCACGTCGTCACGCACGCCGGCTCGGTCACGGGCACCGGTGGACTCGAGTAAGGGAACGTCATGAACGACTTCAGCGCACAGCTCAGCGCCGGCGGACACGCCCCGGTGGCACCCACCTCCCGCTACGTGCTCCCGCAGTTCGAGGAGCGCACCGCCTACGGCTTCAAGCGGCAGGACCCCTACACCAAGCTCTTCGAGGACCGCATCATCTTCCTGGGCGTCCAGGTGGACGACGCCTCCGCCGACGACGTGATGGCCCAGCTGCTCGTCCTCGAGTCCCAGGACCCCGACGGCCTCATCACGATGTACATCAACTCGCCCGGTGGCTCGTTCACCGCGCTCACGGCGATCTACGACACGATGCAGTACATCAAGCCCCAGATCCAGACCGTGTGCCTCGGCCAGGCTGCCTCCGCCGCCGCCGTCCTCCTCGCCGCCGGCTCGCCGGGACGGCGGCTTGCCCTGCCGAACGCGCGGGTCCTCATCCACCAGCCGGCCCTGCAGGGCGGCGGCTACGCGCAGGCCTCGGACATCGAGATCCAGGCCAACGAGATGATCCGCATGCGTGAGTGGCTCGAGGACACCCTCGCCTCCCACTCCGGGCAGCCGGTGGAGAAGGTTCGCAACGACATCGAGCGGGACAAGATCCTCACCGCCGCCCAGGCCATGGAGTACGGGCTGGTGGACCAGGTCCTGGCCTCCCGCAAGGCTCCCGTCCTGTCCAAGAACTGACCGCAGGACATGCGCGCCACGCCGAGGGCGGATCGTTTGTGATTGTCCGGCGTGGCGCGCATGCTTGTCCACAGGGCCGCGAAAACCTCGGGACACAGCCCCTGAAATGGTGTTCGATGGTGGGACGGCAACCGGATGAGGAGGTGGCGTGCGAGCCGACGGCGCGGAACTGCTGAAGTGCTCCTTCTGCTCCAAGAGCCAGAAGCAGGTGCGGAAGCTCATCGGTGGGCCCGGGGTCTACATCTGCGATGAGTGCATCGAGCTCTGCAACGAGATCATCGAGGAGGAGCTGAACCAGGGTTCCGAGTCCCCGGGGCTCGGCAAGCTCCCCAAGCCGCAGGAGATCTTCGACTTCCTGGAGCAGTACGTGATCGGCCAGGACCGCGCCAAGAGGTCCCTCGCCGTCGCGGTGTACAACCACTACAAGCGGATCCAGTTCCGCTCCGGCAAGGACGACGACGGCGTCGAGCTCCAGAAGTCCAACATCCTCCTCATCGGCCCGACCGGCACCGGCAAGACCTACCTCGCGCAGACCCTCGCGAAGCTCCTCAACGTCCCGTTCGCCATCGCGGACGCCACGGCCCTCACGGAGGCCGGCTACGTGGGGGAGGACGTGGAGAACATCCTGCTGAAGCTGATCCAGGCCGCCGACTTCGACACCAAGCGTGCGGAGCAGGGGATCATCTACATCGACGAGATCGACAAGATCGCCCGGAAGTCCGAAAATCCTTCCATCACCCGGGACGTCTCGGGCGAGGGCGTCCAGCAGGCCCTCCTGAAGATCATCGAGGGCACCCAGGCCTCCGTCCCACCGCAGGGTGGGCGCAAGCACCCCCATCAGGAGTTCCTCCAGATCGACACCACCAACGTCCTGTTCATCGTGGCGGGCGCCTTCGCGGGGCTGGAGGACATCATCACCTCCCGGGTCGGCCGCCGGGGGATCGGCTTCGGTGCACCCCTCCACGAGAAGAACGACGACGCCGACATCTTCGCCGAGGTGCGGCCCGAGGACCTCCACAAGTTCGGGCTCATCCCCGAGTTCGTCGGGCGCCTCCCGGTGGTCGCCACCGTCACCCAGCTCGACCGTGACGCCCTGGTGAGGATCCTCGTGGAGCCCCGCAACGCGCTGGTGCGCCAGTACCAGCGGATCATGGAGATGGACGGGGTGGAACTCGAGTTCACCCCGGAGGCGATCGAGTCGGTCGCCGGGGCGGCGCTGGACAGGGGAACCGGTGCGCGTGGCCTG
>RZYE01000289.1 GCA_009930425.1 Actinomycetota bacterium
CGGCATCGCCGCACAGAGCTCCCTCGGCAACATCTTCGCCGGCATCCAGATCGCCTTCACCGATGCGCTCCGGGTGGGCGACGTGGTGGTCATCAACGGTGAGTTCGGGAACGTGGAGGAGGTGACCCTGACCTACGTGGTCGTCCGCATCTGGGACGACCGGCGCCTCATCCTGCCGTCCAGCCACTTCACCACCCAGATCTTCGAGAACTGGACCCGCCGCGAGCCCGAGTTGCTCGGCACGGTGATCCTCGACCTCGACTGGTTCGCCCCCGTCCCGGCCATCCGGATCGAGCTGCAACGCCTCGTCGAGTCCACCGAGCTGTGGGACGGGCGCACCGCGGGGGTCCAGGTGGTCGACGCACAGAACGGGCGCATCCAGGTCCGCGTGGTGGTCTCCTCCGATTCCTCCGGCCACCTGTGGGACCTGCGCTGCCTCGTGCGCGAGGGCCTCGTCACGTGGCTGCGGGAGAACGCCCCCTACTCCTTCCCGCGCACCCGCCTCGAGCCCGACACGAGTACCGCGCCGCCAGGCGAGGAGCTGAGGGGCTTCATCGAGGAGGTCGAGCGCGAGTGGGAGCAGGAGAAGGCTGCCGCCCAGGACGAGGCCGAGCAGTCCGCCGACGGCGAGGCAACGCTCCTGGCGCCCGCCGTCGTCGACGAGTCCGACACCCAGCGCCTCCACCGCGAGGAGGAGGCCCGCCGTGCCCGCCGGGAGGCCGAGAGGGCCGACCGGAGGGCGGCGAAGAAGAATCCGGCCGCGCTCGCCGAGCGTCCAGTGCGCCCCCAGCCCTCGTCCGACGCCACGCGCGTGCTGTCCGAGGACGAGGTGGCCGCCCTCGAGTCCGACGACGCCGCACCCCAGCCCACCGCGCCCGCGGCCGCCGTCCCCCCCAGGACCCCGCGCACCTCGATCCTCCAGCGGGCAGTGGATTCCGGTCCGACAGGAGACGCGCGGGCGGGAGAGCCACGATCGGCCGAGGCCAGGCTGTTCTCCGGCTCGCCGGAGGCGGAGGAGCGGGCCAACCGGCTCTCGGGGCCGTCTCGGGAGGACATGGCCGAGCGCGAGGACACGGCCCGCCGTCGTGCGCAGCAACCACCAGAGGAGAACCGATGAAGAGGAGAATCGACCGGTCCGAGGACGAGTGGCGCGCCATGCTGACCCCGTTCGAGTTCCACGTGTTGCGGGAGGCCGGCACGGAGCGTGCAGGTACGGGTGAGCTGCTCCACGAGAACCGGGAGGGCATCTACCGCTGCCGTGCCTGTGGGGCGGAACTGTTCCGCTCGCAGACCAAGTTCGACTCGCACTGCGGCTGGCCCAGCTTCTACGCCCCGAGCGACTCCGACGCCGTGGAGCTGCTGGAGGACCGGTCGTTCGGGATGCGGCGGGTGGAGGTGCGGTGCGCCTCCTGCGGCTCCCACCTCGGCCATGTCTTCCCGGACGCGCCCCAGACCCCCACCGGCGACCGCTACTGCATGAACTCCGTGTCGCTCACCTTCGAGGAGGAGTGATGCGGATCGCCACCTTCAACATCGAGCACGGGGAGGCGGCGGTCGGCTCCGAGCGTCACGGTGAGGTACCGGACGCGAAGTCCCTGGTGCGGCTCGCGGACGAACTGCGTGCCATGGACCTCGACGTGCTCTGCCTGCAGGAGGTGGACCAGGGCCAGCGCCGTTCAGGTGGGTTGAACCAGGCGGAGATCCTCTCGCGCGAACTGGGCATGCACCACCACCGGTTCGCCGCCTTCTTCCAGGGTTGGGTGGGCGGCCTGCGCTTCCAGCCGCTCCGCTCCGACGCCGGCGGCCGGATGGCGTTCGGCATCGCCACCCTCTCACGGCTCCCGGTGGCCTCCTGGCACGTCAACACCATGGGGCGAGCGGTGCCCAAGGTGAAGACGATCCCGGGAAGCGGCTGGCGCCCCTCCGACCGCTTCGCGCTGGTGGACACCTCGCGCACCCTCATGGCCGCCCGCGTGGTCACCGAGGAGGGGCCGGTGTCGGTGGCCAACACCCACCTGGTGCCCGACATCCCGGTCGCGAAGCAACAGTTGATCGAGGTCATGGACTCCCTCGCCACGCTCCCCGGGCCCGTGGTGCTCGCCGGCGACCTGAACCTCGAGCCGCGGGAGGTGGTGGTGCCCAGCATGCGCGAGCTCGCGACCGCCCACACCTTCAGCAACGCCCGCCCCACCCGGCAGATTGACCACGTCCTCGGCTCCCCGGAGATCCGGGTCCGGGCGAGCGGCGCCGAATCCCTCTCGTTCTCGGACCACCGGTTGCTGTGGGCGGACCTGAGCTTCCAGTAGCGGGACCGGGCATCCCCGGCAGGGTGCCCGCGCAGGGCGAGCCCGTCAGCCAGTCCCGGTACGCCGGTGCGGTCGGCCTCTTCATCCTCGGCGCCGTCACCCAGTACGTGGGCGCAGCCCTCGCGGTGGGACTCTTCGAGACGATGCCCGCCCCCACGGTGGCGTGGTGGCGGATCGCGATCGCCGCCGTCGTCCTGCTGGCGTGGCGGAGGCCGTGGCGGAGGCTGCCGCGCGAGACGTGGGGCGCTGCCGCCCTGTTCGGCGTGGTGCTCGCCGCGATGAACGTGGCGTTCTACATCGCGATCGACCACATCCCGCTCGGCACTGCCGTGTCCATCGAGTTCGTGGGGCCCGTGACGGTG
>RZYE01000290.1 GCA_009930425.1 Actinomycetota bacterium
GCGAGGGCGCGAGTCGGCGGGAGGGGCCGCCGTCGCCGTGGAACGGGACCGGGTCCTGGACGCGGCGCGGGCGTTCGCGCTGCTGGTTGTGGTGCTGGCGCACTCGCTGGCCTGGGATCTCAGCACCACCTCGCCGATGAGCGTGCTGGACCTGCGCCCGGACGTCGCGGGTGCCACGTGGACGCTCCAGATCCTGCCGCTCTTCTTCGCCGCCGGGGCGGTGACCAACCGCGGCTCGTGGGAGCGGCACCCCGAGGGCTTCCTGCCCCGCCGGCTCGTGCGCCTCGGCGTGCCGGCGCTCGTGTACACCGCGTTCTGGACGGTGCTCGGGCTCCCCGCCGCCCTCCTGGTGCCGGGCGCGGACCTCGTCGGCAGGTTCCTGGCGCAACTGCTGTGGTTCCTCGGCGTGTACGCCGCCGTCACCGCGGCCGTGCCGTGGACGGTCCGCTGGACGGCGCGGCCCGTGCTGAGCCTGGGACTCTGGCTCGGGGCGATCGCCGCCGTCGACGCGCTGCGCTGGAACGTCCACCCCACCCTCGGACAGCTCAACCTCCTGCTCGTGTGGGGCTTCTGCCACCAGGCCGGCTACCACCTGCCCTCGCTGCGGCGCGCCCACCCGGGGGTGCTGCTCGCCGGGACGCTGGCCGCGGCCGGGTCCGCCGTGGGGCTCGCGGTGTGGGGGCCCTACTCCTCCTCGCTCGTCACCTACGCCGCCGACCCCGAACCCTCCAACCTCTCCCCACCCACCCTCGTGGTGGCCCTGTACGGACTCGGGCTCGTGCTGGGGCTGGCGGCCCTCTGGCCCGCCCTCACGCGCCTGTTCGCACACGACTCGCTGTACCGCCTCGTGGGCGGGTTCGGGATGCGCGCCGTGGGTGTGTACCTGTGGCACATCCCGATCGTGGCGCTGGTGGTCGGTGCGGCGTGGCTCGCCCGGTTCTGGGAGCCACCGTTCACCGCCGCGTGGTGGGCCGTCCACCTGCTTGGGCTCGCCGTCGTCCTGCCCCTCGCGTGGCTGTTGGCGGGGGTGGCGGCGCGCGCCGACCGTGCCGTGCTCGGCTGGCTCGCCCGCCCCCGCGCCCTGCCAGGCCCGCTCGCGCGCCCCCGCGACGCGGTTGGCCCACTCGCCCGCCCCCGCGCCCCACGCGGTGCGACGACGACGGCGACCGTCGCCCTCGCCGTCGCCCTTCCCCTCGTGCTTCTCGCCATCACGACCACCGGCTTCGGCACCTGGTGGGGCCCGGGCCCGCTGGGGGTCCCGACCTCCAGCCTGCTGAACCTGGTCCTCCTCGTGGCGATTCTCCGGGGGCTGGCGCGGGCCCGGACATGAGGACGGCGCCCCACCGGCTGGTGGGGCGCCGTCGTCGGTCGGCTACGCCGGGCTGTCCGCGGAGGGCGGGCTGTCAGGCGAGTCCGGTGAGTCCGGGGAATCCGGGGAGTCCGCGCTCTCGGGGGAGTCCGGGCTGTCGGCGACCTCGGGACCGTCCGCCTCCTCGGTCTCGGCAACCGCGGCAACAGCGGCGGCCGCGGCCACCGGAGTCTCGGTGTCCTCGTACCGGAAGAACACGGCGCCGAGTGGCGGGATCACGATCGAGGCGCTCGCCGGGAACCCGTTCCACGGCTCGTCCACCGCGGTTACGGCGCCCAGATTCCCGAAGGACCCGGTGCCGTCGAAGCTCGCGTCGTCGGAGTTGAAGATCTCCTTCCAGGTACCGGCCTTCGGCAGGCCGACCCTGTACTGCGTCCAGGGGACGGAGGAGAAGTTGATGGCGCAGGCGATCTGCTCGCCGTCGCCGTCGAAGCGGAGCCAGGAGAAGGTGTTGGCGCCGGCGTCGTCCCCGTTGATCCAGCGGAAGCCCTCGGGCTCGCTGTCCAGCTTCCACAGCGCGGGGTGCTCGCGGTACAGCTCGTTGAGGCTCTTGAACATGAGCTGCAGGCCGTGGTGGCCCCAGAGGCCGTCCACCCACCACTCGAGGCTCTCGGCCTCGTTCCACTCGGAGCGCTGGCCGAACTCGCAGCCCATGAACACGAGCTTCTTGCCGGGGAAGGACCACATGAAGGAGTAGAACGCCCGGAGGGTGGCGAACTTGCGCCAGTCGTCCTGGGGGATCTTGTTGATCATCGACCCCTTGCCGTGGACGATCTCGTCGTGGCTGATGGGCAGCACGTAGTTCTCGGAGTACTGGTACACCATCGCAAAGGTCATCTCGTGGTGGTGGTACTGCCGGTGGATGGGCTCCTCGGCGATGTAGCCGAGGGAGTCGTGCATCCAGCCCATGTTCCACTTGAAGCCGAAGCCGAGGCCGCCCACGCTGACCGGCTTGCTGACGCCGCTGAACGCGGTGGACTCCTCGGCGATCATGACCACGCCCGGCACCCGCTCGTACAGGTGGGTGTTGACGTACCGCAGGAAGTCGATGGCCTCGAGGTTGTGGTTGCCACCGTGGATGTTCGGGATCCACTCGCCGTCCTCGCGGTTGTAGTCGAGGTAGAGCATGGAGGCCACGGCGTCCACGCGGAGCGCGTCGATGTGGAAGTCCATCGTCCAGTACAGGGCGTTGGACACGAGGAAGGACTTCACCTCGTTGCGGGCGTAGTTGAAGATGTAGGTGCCCCACTCCTTGTGCTCGCCCTGGCGGGGGTCCGCGTGCTCGTAGAGGGCG
>RZYE01000291.1 GCA_009930425.1 Actinomycetota bacterium
GCTCGGCGCCTCCTTCATCTCGGAGGGTGCGATCCCGTTCGCCGCGGCGGACATCCTGCGCGTCGTCCCCTCGATGATGCTCGGTGGCGCCGTCACCGGCGCGCTCATCATGGCACTCGAGGTCGGCAGCCGCGCACCGCACGGCGGCATCTTCGTCCTCTTCGCCATCACCAACGTGCTCGGGTTCCTCATCGCACTGGTCGCCGGTACGGTTGTGGCAGCCATTGCGGTCACGTTCGCGAAGGAACTGCACTCCCGCAAGGCCCCCGTCCCCGCGGTCGCCACCGCCTGATCACCCCAGAGGAGAACACATGCCCAGCAAGACCGCTGTCGTCGGCTCCGCCGTCGGACTGCACGCCCGTCCCGCCACCATCGTCGCCGAGGCGGCCGCAGAGTACGACGAGGAGATCCTCATCTCGGTCGAGGGCGAGGAGCCCGTGGACGCCGGCTCGTCCCTCCTCATCATGACCCTCGGGGCCGAGAAGGGTGCCGTGGTCACCATCCAGTCCGACAACGCCGAGGCGGTCGAGGCCATCGCCGCCCTCGTGGAGAAGGACCTCGACGCCGAGTAGTCGTCAGGCCGTCGGAGCGCCCCACACCGGCCGGTGTGGGGCGCTCTGCCGTTCCCAGCGATCTCCCAGCCCGATGATGGACGATGGGGCGAACCGCCCCGACCGGAAGGCCACATGAACCACAGCGCCATCGTCCGAGCACTGATCGCCACGGCGCTCGTCACCGTCCTCGCGGCATGCTCCCCCGGGGACGACGCGTCCTCCGACGGCGCTGCTGCCGGATCGTCCGGGCCGTTCCCATCCACTGGCGCCGTCCCGGGCGAGGCCCCGGAACTCACCTTCCCCGACGAGGATCCGGCCACGACCCTGCAGCTCGAGGTTCTCACGGAGGGAGACGGCGAGCGCGTCGAGGCCGGCGACCTGCTGATCGTCCATTACACGGGGCAGGTGTGGGGCGGCGAGGTCTTCGACAGCTCCTTCGGCGACACCCCGTTGGCCTTCCCCATCGGCACGGGCGGCGTCATCCGCGGGTGGGATGAGGGGCTGGTGGGCCTGGCAACGGGGAGCCGGGTGGTCCTCACCGTCCCGCCGGAGTACGGCTACGGTCCCGACGGCAACGCCGCGGCCGGCATCGACGGGACCGACACCATCGTCTTCGTCGTCGACATCCTCGGGAGCTACGGCGCCGGGGATGCCGCCCCGTCGGACGCGCGGCCCACCGGAACGGACACCGGCCCCCAGGTGGAGGGCGACCTCGGGAGTCCCGCGACGGTCACGGTCCCGGACGGCACGCCGGAGCCGGCCGAGGTCACCACCACCGTGCTGGCCACCGGCCCGGATGCGCCGGTCGCCGCGGGAGGCATCGTCGTGCAGTACGCCGTCACCACCTGGGACAATGCATCCGCCGGCTCGACCTGGGAGAGTGGTAGTGCCGAGGCCGTGCAGGTGGGCAGCGGCGGTGACTTCGACTCACTCGTCGGAGTGCCGATCGGGAGCCGGGTACTCCTCGAGTTCCCCTCCCCTGACGGGTCCTCGCCGGCGATGGCCGCCGTCGTCGACATCCTCGGACAGGTGAGCTGACTGCCCCACGCACCCTTGTCCCGAGGGCTAGCCTTGGATTTCCGGGGTCTGACGAGGAGACTGGGGTGTTGGCGTGAACGAGCCTGTGGAGCGCGGGGTCACCATCTACGACGTGGCGCGCGAAGCCGGAGTCTCCCCGTCCACCGTGTCCCGCACGTTCTCGCGGCCGGATCGTGTCAGCAGCGCGACGGCGGACCACGTCCACGCGGTCGCGGAACGGATCGGCTACCGGGCGCGCGCGGTGCGGACACCGGACCTCTCCGGCAACCAGGTGCTCGGGCTCCTCGTGACCGACATCGCCAACCCCTACTACGCCATCATCACGCGAGGCATCCAGGAGGTGGCGATCCAGAAGGACTACACGCTGCAACTGGTCGACACCCTCGAGTCCGAGGACCGCGAACGCAAGGCCCTTCGGCGCACCTCGGGCGTGGACGGGCTCATCCTCACGAGTCCGCTCGCCGACGACAGGGCCATCCTCGCCGCTGCCCGCACGCGCCCCCTCGTCCTCGTCAACCGCGTGATGCGAGGCGTCCCGTCCGTGATCATCGACAACGTCGGAGGTACGCGGACGGCCGTGGACCACCTCGCGGAACTCGGACACCGCGAGATCCTCTTCGTCGCCGGCCCCGAGGAATCGTGGACGGGCGCGATCCGATGGCAGACGCTGCGCGAACGGGCAGCGGAACGGGGCATGGCGGCGCGGCGAGTGGGTCACTTCCACGCGACCTTCGAGGGCGGCCTTGCCGCCGCGCAGGCAGTCCGCGGCCACGGTCACGCCGGGATCATCGCCCACAACGACCTCATGGCGATCGGGATCATGCGGGGCATCCAGAAGGCGGGAGGCCAGATCCCCCAGGACAAGTGCGTCATCGGCTTCGACAACATCCCCGCCGCGGCCACCACGAATCCGGCCCTGACCTCCGTGGCCGCCCCGCTGCGACAGCTCGGATCGACGGCAGCCCAGCTGCTGCTCGACCTGCTGGCCGGGACCGCCGACAGCGATACCCGGATCGTCCTGCCCTCGAAGCTCATCGTGCGGGAGTCGACCACGCGGCACTCATGA
>RZYE01000292.1 GCA_009930425.1 Actinomycetota bacterium
CCACACCTACTCCCGTGCGACCGAGCGTTCGCTGGCGCTCTTGGGCGCGCAGATCGCGAACGCTCGTGCCGAGCGGCGGTGGACCGCGCGGGAGCTGGCCGACCGGGCGGGGATCTCCGTGACCACGTTGCGCAGCGCGGAGCGTGGGGAGCCGACCGTTGGCGTCGGGGTGATGTTCGAGCTCGCGACCCTGGTGGGGGTGCCGCTCTTCGCCGAGGACAGGGCACAGCTCGACTCGATGCTCGACCTCGAGCGGCACCGCGCTGCCCTCCTGCCGCGACGCGTCCGCCCCTCCAAGGACATCGATGACGACTTCTGAGCGGCCGACCACGGCGTTCGTCTGGGCGTGGCTTCCGGGTTCCTCGGAGCCGGCCGTAGTCGGTCGCCTCGACGAGCTCCCGGGCACCGGTCCGGCCGGGCGACCCACGCACGCCTTCACCTACGGCCGGCGGTACCTCGCGCGGGAGGAGTCCCTTCCCCTGTTCGAACCCGAGTTGCCCCTGCGCAGGGGCCAGATCCTGCCCAGGGCCGGCCTGGAGCTGCCGGGATGTCTGGCCGATGCTGCCCCGGACGCGTGGGGCCGGCGGATCCTCGAGCACCGTCACGGGATCGCCGGCGGCTCGGCGGTCGAGCTGAGCGAGCTGGAGTACCTGCTCGAGTCCGGTTCGGACAGGTTCGGAGCAGTCGACTTCCAGGCCTCCGCGAGCGAGTACGTCCCGCGCGCCGTTGACGAGGTGAGCCTCGACGAGCTCGTGTCCGCAGCCCAGCGGCTGGAGGACGGACTGGAACTGACGCCGGCGCTGGAACGAGCGCTGCTCCGGGGGACCTCGATCGGCGGGGCACGCCCGAAGGCCCTTCTCCAGGACGGGGACATCCACCTGATCGCGAAGTTCTCCTCGTCCGGGGACACCGGTCCGCGCGTGAAGCAGGAAGGGGTCGCGATGGAGCTGGCGCGCCGTGTCGGCCTCGATGTCGCACCCACCCGGGTGGTGCGGAGTGCGGGACGGGATGTCCTGCTCGTCGAGCGCTTCGACCGGACTCCTGGGGGTGGACGGCGCATGGTCGTCTCGGCCCTGACGCTCATGGGCGAGTCTCCGATGACCGGGCACTACGTGACGTACCCGGAGATCGCGGATCAGGTGCGGGCCACGTTCACCAACCCACTCGAGACCCTGCGTGAGCTGTTCTCCCGGATCGTCTTCAACGTCGCAGTCGGGAACTTCGATGACCACGCGCGCAACCACGCGGCCTTCTGGGATGCGACCACCGGAATGGCGAGCCTGACTCCTGCCTACGACATCGATCCCCGTCCACGGTCAGGCCAGATGGCGCAGCAGGCGCTGGCCATCGGCCGCACGGCGGGCGAGCGGGATGTCCGCAGGTGGCCCCGGGAGAGCCGGTTCGCGGTGTGTGTCGCGGCGTCACGCGAGTACCTGCTCGAGCCGGAGGAGGCCCGCGAGATCGTGGCTCGCCAGGTCCAGATCATTCGGGAGCAGTGGGACGACGCCGCGGACGTGGCCGGCCTGACGGTGCACGAGCGCCGGCAGATGTGGGGTCGCCAGGTCCTCAACGAGTTCGCCTTCCAGGGCCTCCACGGTCGCTGAGTCACCCCTGCTCGCGAGTCAGCGAACGTACTCGGCCAGGTGCTCGCCCGTGAGGGTGGCCCGGCCCGCCACAAGCTCCGCCGGAGTGCCCTCGAACACCACGCGGCCGCCGTCGTGGCCGGCGCCGGGGCCGAGGTCGATGATCCAGTCCGCGTGCGCCATCACCGCCTGGTGGTGCTCCACCACGATGACGGACGTCCCGCCCTCCACCAGCCGGTCCAGCAGCGCGAGCAGCTGCGCCACGTCCGCCAGGTGCAGCCCCGCGGTGGGCTCGTCCAGCACGTAGACGCGCGCCTTCTCCGCCATCCGCGCCGCCAGCTTCAGCCGCTGCCGCTCACCCCCGGACAGGGTGGTGAGCGGCTGGCCGAGGGTCAGGTAACCGAGCCCGACGTCGTCGAGCCTCCTCAGGATGGCGTGCGCGGCGGGGGTGGGGGCGACGCCGTCGCCGAAGAACGCCGCAGCCTCCGCCACGGGCATGGCGAGCACCTCGCTGATGTCCTTCCCGGCGAGCTTGAGCTCCAGCACGCTCGCCTGGAAGCGCCGGCCCTCGCACTCCTCGCACGGCGTCTCGACCGTGTCCATGAACCCGAGCTCGGTGAAGATCACGCCCGCGCCCTTGCAGACGGGGCACGCGCCCTCCGAATTCGCCGAGAACAGCGCCGGCTTCGCGCCCGTGGCCTTGGCGAACGCCTTGCGGATGTGGTCCAGCAGGCCGGTGTACGTGGCGGGGTTGCTGCGCCGCGAGCCGCGGATCGCCGCCTGGTCGATGACGACCACGCCGTCCCGCCCCGCCACCGAGCCGTCCACCAGCGAGCTCTTCCCCGAGCCGGCCACCCCGGTCAGCACCACGAGCACGCCGAGCGGGATGTCGAGGCTGACGTCGCGCAGGTTGTTGGTGGCCGCGCCCCTGACCTCGAGCGCGCCCGACGGCGTGCGCACCTCGGGCTTGAGGGTGGCGCGATCGCCGAGGTGGCGGCCGGTGACGGTCCCGGACCGGCGCAGCGCGGCGACGTCGCCCTCGAACACCACCTCGCCGCCGGC
>RZYE01000293.1 GCA_009930425.1 Actinomycetota bacterium
GGGCGCGCTGCCGAGCGGAGGGCGCGCTGCCGGGCGGCGGAGTACCCTCGTACCCGAACACGAAACGTAACCAGAACAGGGTGAGCCGGGCAGCGGCGGCCCGGGAGAGACCTCATGCTCACGAAACTCCACGACCTGCTCCGCCTGCGCACGAGCCCCGCGATCTTCTTCAGCGCCGCGGGTATCATCGCCACCTTCGTGGCGGCGACGCTGCTGTTCACGGACCCGATGGACACCTTCTTCTCCGAGGGCTCGGCCTGGGTGATCGAGAACCTCGGCTGGTTCTACATCCTCGGGGTCACCACCTTCCTGGGCTTCCTCCTCTACCTGGCGGTCAGCCGGTTCGGCCAGGTCCGCCTCGGCGCGGACGACGAACGCCCCGAGCACACCAACCTCTCCTGGTTCGCGATGCTGTTCGCGGCGGGCATCGGCACGATCCTGATGTTCTGGGCCGTGGCGGAGCCGGTGAACCACTTCGCCAACCCGCCGCGGCAGGGGGTGGAGCCGGAGTCGATGGAGGCGGCCACCCAGGCGATGGGCTTCACCCTGTACCACTTCGGGCTGCACACCTGGACGATCTTCACCCTGCCGGCCCTGGCCTTCGGCTACTTCATGTACAAGCGGAACCTGCCGCCCCGCGTCAGCTCCATGTTCCAGCCGCTGCTGGGGGAGGGCATCCACGGGCCGGCCGGCCGGGCCATCGACGTGCTCGCGATCGTCGGCACGCTGTTCGGCGTGGCCGTGTCCATCGGGCTCGGCACCATGCAGATCAACAGCGGCCTGGCCCGCCTCTTCGGCATCTCCGAGTCCGCGCTGTCCCAGATCCTCATCATCACTGCGGTGTCCATCGTGGCCTCGGTGTCCGTGGCGCTCGGCCTGGACCGTGGCATCAAGCGGCTCTCCAACACCAACATCCTCATCGCCATCGGCCTGCTCGTCTTCATCCTCATCAGCGGCCCCACCGTGACCATGCTGAAGGGCATGGTGGAGTCCGCCGGCACGTACCTCTCGATGCTCCCCGCGCTCGCGTTCTGGAACGACGCACTCGCGGACACCGGTTGGCAGGCCGGCTGGACGGTCTTCTACTGGGCATGGACCATCACCTGGTCCCCCTTCGTGGGCATCTTCATCGCCCGGATCTCCCGCGGTCGCACCATCCGCCAGTTCATCTCCGGGGTGCTCGCCCTGCCCACTCTGTTCTCCGTGGTCTGGTTCGGCGTCTTCGGCATGGGCGTGTTCGACATCGAGCTGAACGGCGACGGCGGGCTCGTCCAGACCGTCGTGGTGGAGGGGGACATCCCGGGCGCCATGTTCGTGTTCCTCGAGAACTTCCCGCTCTCCTCGCTCACCTCCGCCGTCGGCGTTCTCGTGGTGGTGCTCTTCTTCATCACCTCCATCGACTCCGCCGCCCTGGTGATGGACACGATGGGGAGTGGCCACGAGGAGGAGTCGCCCGTCCACCAGCGCGTCTTCTGGGTGGTGGCGATCGGCATCATCGCCGCGATCCTGTTGACCGCCACGGGTACCAAGGGCCTCGCCGCCCTCCAGAACACCGCCATCCTCATCGGGCTGCCGTTCTTCGTGTTCGGCTACCTGCAGATCTACTCCCTCCTGCGGGCCCTGCGGGAGGACGCCGGCGAGGTCGGCGTGCTCCCCACCCGGCGGTGGCACCGCGTGCTGCCGCCCGAGGAGTTCCAGCGGCGGTCCGAGGAGGGCTCGCTGACGGGCGCGGTCGTCGTCGCCCCCGACTACGTGCACGGCACCGAGCCGGAGAACGCCCCCGAGATCGAGCACCCGGAGCAGCCCGAGTTCGTCGTCGAGCACCACGAGACCACCGGCACGCTCCCCGCCGTCCGGCCCGAGGACTGACCGGAGGTTCGCCTTCCCACGGGACCTCATACCCGTGACGCTGCAGGCCAGCGGTGCCATCATGGCCGGTGGCCGCGTGGTCGCGGCCGGAAGGAGCGCATGATGGCGGCGATCCACGTCGAGGGCCTGAGGTACTCCTACGGGGACGTCGAGGCGGTGAAGGGGATCTCCTTCGACGTCGCGCCCGGCGAGATCCTCGGCTTCCTGGGCCCCAACGGCGCCGGGAAGTCCACGACGATCAAGATGCTCACCGGCCAGCTGCGGCCCAGGGGCGGTCACGCCGAGGTCCTCGGGTTCGATGTCACGGCCGCCGATCCGCAGATGCAGGCCCGCATCGGCGTGTGCTTCGAGGAGAAGAACCTCTACCTCAACATGTCCGGCAGGGAGAACCTCGAGTTCTTCGCGAGCCTGTACGGCATCAGGGATCCGGACGCCCTCGGGGTGCTGCGCCGCGTGGGCCTCGCCGACCGCGCGAAGGACCGGGTGCGGTCCTACTCCAAGGGGATGCGCCAGCGCATGATGATCTCCCGGGCCTTCATCAACACCCCGGACGTGCTCTTCCTCGACGAGCCCACCGACGGCCTCGACCCGGTCACCTCCGCCGCCATCCGCGCCACGATCCGCGAGGAGGCCGATCGCGGGGCGGCGGTGCTGCTCACCACCCACGACATGTTCGAGGCGGACGAGCTGTCCGACCGGGTCGCCTTCCTCAACGACGGCGAGATCGTGGCACTGGACACGGTGGAGAACCTCAAGCTCCGCTACGG
>RZYE01000041.1 GCA_009930425.1 Actinomycetota bacterium
ACGGCAGGGAGATCAACTGGCCACCAACAAGGACATCACGTGACCACCCACAAGGACATCACGTGACCGCCCACAGGGAAGTCCCACTGGCCATTGACATCGGCGGAAAGTCGTGAACGCACAAGAGCCTGGACCCGCCACCATCACGTGCGGCGGGGCGGCGCGCGGGCCGGCTCACCGACGGTGCGCCGGCCATGACCTCCTAGGGTACGGACGCCTGGGCAAGACGGCCGCGACCGGAAACGGTCAATGATCCCTCCCCCGCACCGACGAACACGGCGTCGCCGGCCCTGAGCCGCTGGGCCCCCTGCGCCGTCGCCACCTCGAGGTCCCCGCCGATGCACAGCGCGATCCGCGGACCGGTGCCGGGAACGGTGACGGGGGCGCCGTCGTCGTCGACGGGAGCGAGGGGGACGGCGGTGATGGAGAGCTCGAAGTCGTCGACGGGGGCGTAGAAGACCTGGGTGTGGGGGGTGATGTGCTCACCCGCGATGCGGACGGGTGGTGCGGCGGCGCCGCTGACGTTCGCGAGCATCTCGTCCACGTTGACGGCCTTGGACGTGAGGCCGGCGCGCAGCACGTTGTCGGAGGCGGCCATCACCTCAACACCAAGGCCGGACATGTAGGCGTGCACGTCCCCCGGGGGGATGTAGATCGCCTCCCCCGGGCGGAGTGTCACGGGATTGAGGAGCATGGCGGCGAGGACGCCCGGGTCGCCGGGGTGGTGGCGGTTCAGCCGCGCCACGATCGCGTCCATCCGTGGCGAGGGGCTCTCCCCCCGCTCGAGCCGCTCCGCGCAGGCGGCGGCCACCTCCTGGACCACCTCCGGCGGAGGCGCGTAGTGCGGGGCCAGCAGGGAGCGGAACGCGGCCCGCATGCCGTTCGCGTTGGGTGTCTCGAGGAGGAGCGCGGCGATGCGGTCCATCACGGGCACGCCCAACCCGGAGACGATCTCGGCCGCGCGGCGCGGGGTGCGGAAGCCGCACACCGCCTCCACATCCGTCAGCGCGTACAGCAGCTCGGGCTTGTGGTTGGCGTCCCGGTAGCAGCGGTGTGAGGAGTCCAGCGGCACGCCGGCGGCGTTCTCCGCGGCGAACTGCTCCTGCGCGCGGCCGAGCCCGGGGTGCACCTGCAGCGAGAGCGGCCGCGCCGGCGCGATCAGCTTCAGCAGGAACGGCAACTGCGGCCCGAACCGGGCCACCACCACGTCCCCGAGCGCGTCCGCGGGGTCCGCGGCGATGGCGTCGGCGAGGGTGCCGTCGTCCCTGATCGACGACGGCGCCGCCGGGTGCGTCCCGAACCACAGCTCGGCGAAGGGCCGGCCGTCGTCAGGGGTGCCGAGCAGGCCGGGGATCGCGGTGGCGGATCCCCAGTCGTAGGACTGGCGCTGGCCGGTGAGGGGGTGCATGCGGGTGGGTCTCCTGCGGGGTCAGCGGCGGCAGGTGCAGCGCTGGTTCTCCGGGATGCCGGCCAGGGCGCGGTCGACGTGCTGGCCGCACCCGGTCCACGTGTACCTGCCGCACGCGCCACAGCGGATCGGACTGCACATCAGCGGCTCCTTGGTGTCTGAAGGTTCCGACCAGCGTACCGAGCGACTCGCGTGGAGTCATTTGTTGCAGGGTTTCCATCGAAATGTCCCGAAACGAGTGAATCGGCACACAAAGTGACGTACCTCATTTCGCCGGTCACTCCCACCCCGTTACCGTCCTGTTATCAAGCCATTCACCGCCCGGACAAGAGCCGGACACAACCCAGGAGCAGCACTCCCCTTGACCTCCCCCAAGGCCACCCTGACAAAGACCGGATTCTTCTCCCTCGCGATCCTCGCGCTCACCACCACCGCCACCGCGACCCCCGCCTCAGCCGACACGGTCGTGGACCCGGCCCCCGCCGTCGTCGTGGAGTTCGGGAACGCGGCGAAGGCCATTGGGGCACCCGCTCCCAAGCTCGAGATCGAGTTCGCGGACCTCTTCGACACGATCACCGTGACGTCCACCGAGGCGCCGGAGATCACGGTGGTGCGGCCGATGGCGGAGGGGACGTACCGGAACACGTCGCAGTACGGCCCGCGGTGGGGCTCGATCCACACCGGCACCGACTTCGCCGCGCGGGTGGGCACGCCGATCTTCGCGATCGCGGACGGCACCGTGGTCCACGCGGGCGGCGGCAAGGACGGGCGCTCCGGCCAGCTCGTCATCATCCACCACGTCATCGACGGCCAGGACGTCTGGTCCTGGTACGGCCACATGTACTCCGACGGCGTGTACGTGGCCGAGGGCGAGACCGTCAAGGCCGGTCAGGTGATCGCTGGGGTTGGGAGCAATGGGCGGTCGAGCGGCCCGCACCTGCACTTCGAGATCCACGTGGGCGAACTCGAGAATCACATGGACCCGCTCGCCTTCCTCGCCGGCGCCGAGGCGCCGTTCCCCGCAGCGGCCTGAGCCCCACCAGCCCGACGACGGCCTCTGGCTCGCACTCGCGCGCGCTCGGCCACACCCTCGAAAGATGTCACGCCCTGAATGCCACGAGGGCGTGACAGCGTCTCACATGGCGGTCATCGCACCTCGCGCATGAGCGAGTGATGATGCCTGACGCTTTCAATAAGCTGACGATGTCCTCCACTTATTGAATGCTTCGGCCCCTCTCACGGAACCAGCGGCAGAGGATCCGTGCCGATGTCCCGCACGGTCCCCCGAAGCAACTCCCCCGGCACGGTGAGCAGGCAGCGGAACAGTTGGACGCCGTCGGCACGCTCGGTGATCAGCCACTGCACCGTCAACGACGAGGACCCGGCGAACGAGTTGTTCGCATAGTCCTTGGCCGCCCGCTGACAGGTGTCGCTGGCGGTGGCAACGCCGTCGTCCCGCCACGGGCCCACCCACTCAAGTTCGTGCGGTTCAGCGCACGAGACGAGAGGAGATCCGCCGGAGCGGGCGCACTCCCGCAGTGCCGGCGCGATCGTTCCTGTGCTGACGGCAACCAGATCCCCCGCCCGCGCACCGGCAGCCACGGCCTCCGTGGACGGCTGGGCGACACAACGGTCGCCAACCGGACGCACCTCCACCAAGAGCGATTCCAGCGTCTCGTCCACTCCCCATGCGGCGAGCGCTGTGCCCTCGTCGCAACTACCGAGCGCGAGCACCAGTCCCGCCGAAGTCGCCCCACAGGCGACACTCGCCCCCGAGTCCACGTCCACACACGGCGATGCGTCCTCGCCGGCCGTTTCGCTTCCCTCCTGTGTGGGGGCGACGACGGCGTCCGGGCCTTGCGTCGTCGGCGTCGCCGTCACGGCGATCCTCATCTCCGGGTCGGTGGCGCTGTCGTCCGGCGGAGTGCCGCGCAGGCCGAAGTAGACCGCGACAACCACGCCCAGGGCGGTGAGCGCGATGGTCGTCCAGGCCTGGACAGTGTGGGAGCGGAGGTAACCACCGAGCTGCCGCTGGGGTGTTCTACGGGGAGGATCCGGCAGGCGTCGCGTCTGCGACTCGTCGGGCGGACTCGTGACCACGGCTACTCAGGTGTGATGGTGAGGCCGACGATCACGGGTGTCGTCGTGTAGCTGCCCGAAGACTCACCCCGGCTCGTGCTTGCCTCGAGGATGACGGCGCTGACGCCGGTGAGGTCCAGAGTCATCGTCCTGCGTTCGTTGAACAGCACGGTTTGGGTCTCGACGAGCCTGCCGTCCGCGCTGAGGCGCCATTCCACCGGAACATCGGAGTTCGCTGACATGAGCGCCTGCGCAACCTCGATCCGCAGAGTGCCCCGCTGGGGCTGGAAACGGAGCTCCATCTTTGCCACCACGGACCTCCCCAACTCCATGAAGATGGCACGTTGAATCGGTTCGTTGCTGTTCGGGATCTCGATCGCACCCTCTTCCCAGTAGTCGGCCGAGAAGATGTCCGTCAAGGTCAGTCTCTGCTCAGTTGCGCCGCCGCCAACGATCACGGGCGGGCCGTCGTCGGTGGCCTCTGCCGAAGCGGCCACCGTCGGTGTGGGCTCCGAAGTTTCCGTCTCGGTGGGCTCGGGAGTCGGTTCCTCGGAGGGCTCCGTGGCCTCCGTGACCACGACCGTGACTGTCTCCGCCGGTGTGGTGGAACCGCTGCAGGCAGCGAGCCCCATGGCAGCGGCAGCGACGATGGCCATGGCGGCCGAGCGAGGTCTGGACATCGGGATCCCCCCAGATTTCGACTGATTGACTTCATGCTATGGCAAAGGATTGTCGGCTCGTCGGCGCTCCGCCCACACCGCCCCGAAGGCTCACGCATTTTCGCATTCTGAGATTCGGTCACGGCCATTCGGCGGATTGCGCGTGACCCACTATTCACGTGCCGCTATGGCGCAAGAAGGGCGGGCGACCGGTTGGTCGCCCGCCTCCTTGCCGCCGGTTGGTTACGGTGTGGCTTCCTCCTCCGGAATCAGCACCTCCACGAGGGTCGGCGCGGTCGCCGACGCCGGGCCGCCGTAGACGACGGAACCGAGGTACTTCGTTCCCGGTTCCAAGTCCTGGGAGAACGTGAGGTTGATCATCCCGGTCTCGCCGAGAACCGCCTCCGTCGGGGCATCGACGGTCATGTTGCCGGTGGCTGTCGCAGGGACCGACCAGTCGTGCAGCTTGAACGGCGTCGAACCGTCCGGGACTCCCCAGCCGTGCACGAACACGTAGTAGGCACCCTCTTCGGGATCGGGGATGTTGACCTCCTCGTCAGAGCCTCCGGCCGCGCTCACAAACCACCCGGTCGGTCCGAGCACGAACAGATCAAGGTCCGTACCTGAGGTGACGTCAGAATCGAACAGGGAGAATCGCTGGTGAGTGATGCCCGCCGGAACGTCGATCTGGAACAGTTCCGTACCGGTGAGGTCATTCGGGTCGAACTCCTGGTCCGGGTCCTGGTCCACCGAGCCAGGGTTCAGGCCGGCAGCGACCAGGCCCCGGGCTTCTGCCTCAAACTCCCCGGTGTAGCCGAACGCGACGTAGTAGGAGGTATCGGTCCCGTCGGAGGAGACCTCCGCCGGGGCCGCGAAGAGGACCGGCTTGACCACAGCGGGGATCCCGACGACGTGGCCCTTGTCGCCCGTCCAGGTGATCTGCCCGCCGACGTAGGCGTTCAGCGGAGCCGTGGTCACGGTGAAGGTGACCTCGACCTCCAGGGTCCCACCCGGCTCCAGGGTGAAGGACTCGGGGCTGACCATGGCGGTCACCCCGGCGAGTCCGGCCACCGCCGCGGTGTACAGCTCGGTTTGCGAGCCCACATTGGTGACCGTCCGGGTCACTGTTTGGGCCCCGGGGAGGGCACCTATCGCGATCGACGCACTGTTGAAGTCACTGGCGTCGATGGCGTCGTAGCTCTCACACGTCGTCTCGAGGCCTGCGGGCTGGGTGGCGCAGATGAAGCTGAGCCAGTCGCTCCAGTCGGATTCGAACACCAGACCAGGGTCAGCTGCCTTATTTGGCTCCACGTGACCCGCACCCTGACTGAAGATCACCTCAGGGTCATCGTTGGGACCGTCAAGCACGTCATACCCTGTGGTCATCAACGCAGACTTGACGGCCATCGGCGACCAGTCCGGGTGCTTGTCGATCAGGAGCGCGGCGAGGCCGGCCACGTGCGGGCTGGACATCGAGGTGCCGCTCAGCAGGTCGAACAGCCGGCCGTTGTAACCCACGGGCGAGACACCCGCGAGGATGTCCTGGCCGGGGGCGATGACGTCGGGCTTGAGGAGGTCGCCGCCGCCCGCGAGGATCGGTCCGCGGGATGAGAAGTCTGCCGTCACCGGGGATGGCGCGGCACCGGATGCCGGGTTGATCGTGGCGTTTGCGAGGGCCGTCTCCGCGTACTCCTTCACAGCCACACGATCTGTGTCAGCAAGGTGCACGCTCGGCACGTAGTGCAGATCGGCGTTGAGCGACGAATCCGAAGGAGTGTTCACGAGAATCATTCCGACTCCGCCTGCTTCCTCCACGGCGAAACTCTTGTTCACCCGGGCCGTGGCCCCCCGGTCGCAGACGACGATCTTGCCAGCCACCATGGCTGGATCCAGTTGGTTGCCGCCGTCCAGCGACGAATAGCACCGGGCCACCGCAGTCGGATCTGCTCCAGGCAGACCAGCGTCACTCGCATTGATGAGGGAAGCGGTCACCGTCTCCGTGTTCACGGAGGCTCCGGAGTAGGTCATGCCATTCCCCAGAGTCACGGAGCCGACAGTCGGCCTGTCGTGCGTCCCAGCGGCCACAGTGGTGATCCAAGGGCTGGGGTGCGCCACGGTGGAAGCACCTGGACCCTCGTTGCCCGCCGAGGCGGCGACGAACACGCCGGCGTCCGCCGCGTACAGGAACGCGATCTCGACCGGGTCGCGGAAGTTGGTCGTCGTCCCCGAGATCGAGAAGTTGATGACGTCCACTCCGTCGGCGACGGCCTGATCGATGGCGGCGACACTGTCGGTGTTGTAGCAGCCGCCCTGGCTACCAGAACCCCAGCAGACCTTGTAGGAAGCGATGCGCGCCCGTGGTGCGATACCGCTGACAGCTCCGAATTGTGCGGCCGGACCAGTGGCCTCGACGTTGTAGTTGCCACCTGCCGTAGTGGCGGTGTGCGTGCCGTGGCCGTCGGCGTCGCGAGCCGAGTTGAACTCGTAAGGCAACTGGGCGTCAATACCGGCATTCCCTCCGTAGCCCGCGTTGTAGTACTGCGCGCCGATGAGCTTCTGGTTGCACAGGGAGGCGTTGAAGTCCTCACCCGGGGTGCACTTGCCGTGCCAGCCGGGAATCTGCTGATAGACGAGCTTGCCCTTGGCGTCCCGGTCACTCAGGCTTGGGTGCTCGGGCCAGATGCCGGAGTCCACGACTCCGATGATGACGTCCTCGCCGGCGCCGTCGGTCTTCTTGCCGGCCTTCGCCGGCCATCCGAGGTCAGCCCACAGCCCATCCGCATCGGTGAGGCCCAGGAAGTCCGGCGTGGAGCTGGTGTCGAGCTGCCGGATCTCGTCCGGCGTCACGGCCACCACGCCGTCGGCGTCCGCCAGCTTGGCAGCAGCGGCGGCGGAGAGCTCAGCCGCGAATCCATTGAACGTGTACGTATAGCTGTACAGCTTCTTCCCGCCGCCGGCGGCCTTCAGGGCTGCATCCTGCTTGCCCTGAAGATGGGCGACGTAGCGCACCACGTCGCGCCCCCGCGGATTGATCTTCTCGCCCTTGGCGGGCTTGGTGGCCTTCAGGCCCTTGACGCCGCCGTCGTACGCAACGACCGGGTCCCCGGCCATCTGGACGATGTATGTTCCCGCCTTCGTCGGCGCCTCGACGGCGGGGAACAAGTCATCCGCCGGCGCGAGCGGGACGCTCGACGGCCCGGCGGCCGCAGCCGGCGCGAGCCCGGCCAGCAGCAACATTCCTGTCGCAGCCGCAGCGATCCTGCGGCGGGTTCTGAGGGGAATTCCCATTAGACACTCCAGTTGTGAGGAAAGTGCCCACCGACGACATGTGTCGGGGACCACATTCCGCAACCTAGCATCACATCGGCGCTGGTGGGCGGTGCGACGCCCACCACCATCGCAGCAACAGGATCCCGGCGAACGCTCCGGCCGCATCGTGCACCACATCGCTGGCCTGTCCACCCCTGCCCGGCACGAAGGTCTGGTGGATCTCGTCCGTGATCGCGTACGCCACGCTCACCCCGAGGGCGAGCGCCACCTCCCGCCACCCGACGACGACGCCGCCCCCGCCGTCGTCGTCCTCGCCCGGCCGCGGGACGAGGGCCGCGCGGGCCTCACCGCCGCCTCCCTCGCCCAGCCGCGGGGCGAGAGCTGCGCGGGCCTCACCGCCGCCTCCCTCGCCCAGCCGCGGGGCGAGGGCCGCGAGAGCCAGGGCGCCGAGGATCGCATAGGCAACGAAGTGGGCGGCCTTGCGGACCACGAGGTGCAGCACGTCGAGGGCGCCAGCGGGGAAGCCGTCCGCGCCGAACAGCCGGGCCGTCCAGTCCAGCACCGCGAGGACCACCTGCATGACCGCCCCGCTGAGGGCAGCCGAGTCCTCCGACCCCTGCGCCGAGAGCAGGAAGATCACCACCATCCACGCACCCACCGCGGCCCAGTGAAGGGCACGGCGACGGGTGGGGGTCAGGCGCGGCACGGACTCACGCTATCCGGCGGGGCCGCAACGACCCGAACGCGTAGCGCTGGCGCCGGGGGGCCTGTGGCGGCGGGACGCCTCCCGAGCGAGTGGCGGCGGCGGACGCCTCCTGGGCGAGTGGCGGCAGCTGCGCGAGCGTGCGAGGGCGTGTGACGATCCCCGCGATCTGCGGGCGAAGGTGATGATGTTTCCCTCGTTTGATGTCACGCCCTGAAGGGCTTGAGGGCGTGACGCTGTCTCGAATGCTGGCAGGGGCGAGTGAGCCCCGCGGCGGGCTCGCGTGCGGCCCGCCCCCTCCTGATTCGCCCCTGAACGCTTGTTCCCCCGTTGATGGGGTCGTTTGCTGGCCCATTTGGACGGAAGACCGGCCCATCAATGGGGGAACAGTTGTTCAGGGCCATGGGACCCGCGGAGAATCTCGCCATCTGAGAAGGTGTCACGCCCTCACTGGCGTGAGCCCGTGACATCCGCCGAGACAGACACCGGCCGATCCTCGCGCGCGAGAGCCTGAGCCAGCGGCGGGTGCGAGCGGCGGGTGCCAGCAGCGGGTGCCAGCGAGCGAGGGCGGCGTCGACCCCAGCGCCGCGGCGCGGGCCACAGCCCACCAAAGCCTCACACCGCCGCGAGATCAACCCCCGGATCGGCCAACCGCGCCACGTCCACTCGCCGCCCGGACGCAACAAGCGACTCGATCCGGTCGTTCACGTCCCAGACGTTGACGTTCATCCCCGCCACCACGCGCGCGGACGCATCCGGCCCGATCACCCAGAACGCGATGAACTCGCCCGAACCGGGCTCACCACGGTCCCCCCGGTACACCAGTCGCGCGTCCCCGAGCAGGTCTGAGTACCCGCAGAACTCCATGCCCAGCTCGTACTGGTCGGTGTAGAAGTACGGCACGCGGTCGTACGAGACGTCCATCCCCAGCATCGACCGCGCCGCCGCCCGCCCCTGCCGCTGCGCATTCGCCCAGTGCTCCACCCGCAGGTGCCGCCCGAGCACGGGGTGGAACGCACTCGCCACGTCCCCGGCGGCGTACACGTCCTGGCCGGCGTGCAACGCGGCGTCCACCACCACGCCGTCGGCCACGGGCAGGTCCGCCACGAGCGCGAGTTCCGCGTTCGGCACGGCCCCCACGCCCACCACCACGACGTCGGCCGGCACCACCGTCCCGATCGCCAGGGTGACGCCGGTGACCTGCCCGTCGAGCTCCTCGTACGACTCCACCAGGGAGTTCGTCCGCACCTCCACCCCGTGTCGCTCGTGCATCTCCCCGAAGTACGCGCCCAACTCCACCCCCAGCGCGGACTCGAGCGGCACGTCGTCCCGGCCGAGGATCGCCACTTCGTTGCCGTACGCGCGGGCGGCCGCCGCCACCTCCAGCCCGATCCAGCCGGCCCCCACCACGACGACGTCGCGCCCACCCCCCGCGAGGTCCGCCCGCAGCGCCTCGGCGTCGGCGATCGTGTGGAGATGGTGCACACCCCTGGCGTGCGGAAACGCCGACCCCCGGAGGTAGCGCGGCGAGGACCCCGTCGCCAGCAGGAGCTTCGAGTAGCCGATGCGTTCGCCGTCGGCGAGGACCACCGCGTGCGCCGGCAGGTCCAGGGAGTCCACCCAGGCGCCGAGCCGCAACTCGACGTCGTGCTCCGCGTACCACTCCGCCGGATGGACCAGCGCACTGGAGCGCTCGGCCGTGCCGGCCAGGTACTCCTTCGACAGCGGCGGCCGGATGTACGGCAGCTCGTCCTCCCCCGCGAGGAGCACCACCCGGCCGGCGAACCCCTCCTTCCGCAACTCTGTCGCGGCACTCCCGCCGGCGAGCCCGCCACCAACGATGACGATCTGCTCGTCCATGGCCTCTCTCCTCTCGTCCCGGAAGTCCACCCCCAGTGCCCTCCGAATGTCAAGGGTTGTTGAGTACTGCCGGCGCGAGATGTCAAGGGCTGTTGAGCGGCGCCGGCACGAAGCACCACCAAGGTCTTGTCACCTCCGCGCAGCTCGGCGTACCGTGACCGGGTTGGCCAAGGGCGACCCGGGCGGGGCGCCAGCCACCGGCGCACTCCGACTCGGGAGGACCGAGGAGGACGGGCATGGACAGCGCCGCAATCGCCACACTGAGGAACCGGCTCCGGGGCGAGGTGATCACCCCGCACGATCCGCCCTACGAGCAGGCCAGACGCGTCTGGAACGGCTCCATCGACCGGCACCCCGCCGTGATCGCCCGCTGCGCCGATGCCGAGGACGTGCAGTGCGCCGTCACATTCGGCCGCGAGCAGGACCTCCTGACCGCCGTCCGGGGTGGGGGCCACAGCTTCCTCGGCCTCTCCACCTGCGACGACGGCCTGGTCATCGACCTGAGCCCCATGAAGTCGATCGTCATGGACCTGCCCGCCCGCACCGCCCGCGTCCAGCCCGGCGTGCTGCTCGGCGAACTGGACCAGCACATACAGCCCCACGGCATGGTGGTGCCCGCGGGCATCGTCACCCACACGGGGGTCGCGGGCCTCACGCTCGGCGGGGGCCTCGGGTGGGTGCACCGCCGATACGGCTTGACGATCGACAACCTCCTCGCCGCGGAGGTGGTGACCGCCGCCGGGGACGTCGTGCGCGCGAGCCCGGGAGGAGAACGCGGAGCTGTTCTGGGGCATCCGCGGGGGCGGCGGGAACTTCGGCGTGGTGACGGAGTTCGAGTTCCGGCTCCAGCCCCTGGGCCCGAACGTCCTGGCCGGCCCGATCCTCTGGCGCGCCGCCGACGCCCCCGAGGTCCTGCGCTTCTACCGCGACTGGATCGCCGAGGCCCCCGACGAGCTCATGACCGTCGTCGTCCAACGGAGGGCCCCGGATCTGGAGTGGGTGCCGGCGGAGGTGGTCGGGTAGCCGGTTGTCGGCGTCGTCGTGTGCTGGTCGGGAGCGACGGCGGACGGCGAGCGCGCCGTCGAGCCGCTGCGTCACGTGGGGCGGCCCCTCGTCGACGGGTGCACGGTGAAGCCGTTCCTGGAGCACCAGCGCAGCTTCGACCCGTCGTTCGAGCCGGGGCGCTGGTACTACGTGCGGTCCTGCGACGTGGACGGGCTGTCGGACGGCGCGCTGGACGTGATGGCGGAGTTCGGGCAGTCGATCCGCTCGCCGATCTCCAGCATCGCGCTGTGGCAGATGGGTGGTGCGGTGGCGCGGGTGGGCGAGGAGGAGACCGCGTTCAACGGCCGCGGCGCGGGCTTCACGTTCAACATCAACGGCAATGCGGTGACGTCGGAGGGGTTCGAGGCCGAGCGGGCGTGGGCGCGGGAGTACTGGTCCGCGCTCGCGCCGTGGCACCAGGGCGTGTACGTCAACTTCCTGATGGAGGAGGGCGAGGACCGCGTCCGGGCCGCCTACGGCGCCGCGAAGTACGAGCGGCTCACGGCGCTGAAGTCGGCCTGGGACCCGGACAACTTCTTCCGCCTCAACCAGAACATCCAGCCGGCCGTGGCTTGACACACTGCCTACGATCGCCGCATCGAAAGGGGAGCGCCATGGCAGAACCGCTGGACCCGTGGGAGGCCCGCCTCGAGGGCGAGCTCGAGTACTTCACGATCGAACCCGGCGGCCGGCTCACCCGCCATCACGACGACGCCAGGGCCGCCCGCACCCACGCCGTCGCCACGGGTGGCCGCCTCCTGCGCGGACGGACCGAGGTGGTGTGGGCGACCCTCGAGGACATCCCCCTCAACGTCGACGACGCGTACTGAGCGCAGGATTTCGGCGTGCGGCGTCACCGCGCCAGCGCCAGCACCTTGGCGAACGCGTCGCGGCTGGGACGGGAGCTGCGGGCGGAGGTGGCGCGCGCCGTCGTCGTGGAGTGGCCGTCGCGGGACTGGCGGACGTCGGCGCGCCGGCTGGCGAACGCGAGCGCGGCTCTGGCCCGGCTCGTGGGGTAGGACTGTCGCGCTGGCGGTGCAAAGTGTCCCCACGAGCATGGGGGGCGATCAGTTGCCCAGGGATGAGTCGGGGACGAAGACGAGGAGGGTGCGGGCGTCGTCGTCGGAGAGGAGGAGCTTGGTGTCCGCGAGCTCGAACCGCGTGACGGCTTGGAGGGCCTCGAAGAAGGCGGCCTCCTGCGCCATCGCCTCGGGGGGTCCGCCGATCTCGGTGTGGGCGAGCGAGCCGAACATGAAGGACCCGTCGCTCTTCCAGCTGTAGTCGCCGAAGAACGTGTTGACGCCGCTGGTGCCGGTGACTTCGCCGGCGTCGAGCGTCATCGAGGGGACGTGGTCGGGGAGGTGCGGGGCGAGGCCCTCTCCGGCATCGAGTTGCTCGAGCGT
>RZYE01000294.1 GCA_009930425.1 Actinomycetota bacterium
GCTGTACGACGGGTCCCGGGTCGAGTCCGTCCTCATGGCCTACCCGGGCCGCAACACGGTCTGCATCTCCTCCGAGGTGGGGTGTGGCATGGCCTGCCCGTTCTGCGCGACCGGCCAGATGGGGCTGACGCGCAACCTCTCCACCGCGGAGATCGTCGAGCAGGTGCGCCTCGCGGCGGCCGCCTGCGCCTCCTGGTCCCTGACGGGTGAGGCGTCGCGGCTGTCCAACGTGGTGTTCATGGGCATGGGGGAGCCCATGGCGAACTACGCCGCCGTCATCGGTGCCGTCCGCCGGCTGGTCGAACCCCCGCCCCGGGGCTTCGGCCTCTCCGCCCGCAACGTCGTCGTCTCCACGGTGGGCCTCGTCCCCCAGATCGACCGGCTCGCCTCCGAGGGCATCCCGGTGACGCTCGCGGTCTCGTTGCACGCCCCGGACGACGAGTTGCGGGACGGCCTCATCCCGATCAACTCCCGGTGGAAGGTGGGGGAGCTGCTCGACGCCGCGCGGCGGTACTTCGAGGCCACCGGGCGGCGCGTCTCGATCGAGTACGCGCTCATCCGGGACATCAACGACCAGCGGTGGCGGGCGCAGAGGCTTGCCGACGAGCTCAATCGGCGTGGGCGCGGGTGGGCCCACGTCAACCCGATCCCGCTCAATCCGACGCCGGGCTCCATGTGGACCGCGTCGGAGAGGCACGTGGAGGCGGTCTTCGTCGATACTCTGACGGGGGCGGGCATCACGACCACCGTCCGGGACACCCGGGGAAGCGACATCGACGGCGCGTGCGGCCAGCTCGCCGCGCAGGCACTGACGGGAGGAATCTCATGAGGGACCTGTTCCCACGCGTCCAGCGGTGGCACCACGGGTACCACCCTGCCCAGGTCGACGAGTTCTTCGAGCAGGCGAGGCTGTCCTACGAGGGCAAGCCCGGCGTCGACCCCATCACGGAGGAGACCGTGCGGTCCGTCGCCTTCGACATGGTGGCCGACGGCTACCAGACGGCGACCGTGGACGCAGCCCTCGACCGGTTGGAGGCCGCCATCGTGCGGCGCCGGCGCGCCGAGTTCACCGCCGAGAAGTCGGAGGAGGAGTGGATGGAGGACGCGGTCGCCCGCGCCAGCTCGCTCTACCCGCGACTCCAGCGGCCCGCCGGCGAGCGCTTCGCCGACGCCCACGGCCACGGCTACGCGAAGTCCGACGTCGACTCCCTGTGCGACCGGCTCGTCGACTACTTCGAGGACGGCACCCCCATCACCGCCCAGCAGGTCCGCCGCACCACCTTCAAGCGGGCGCGGGGGTCGAGAGCCTACGACGAGGCGGTGGTCGACTCGTTCCTCGACCGTGCCGTCGAGGTGCTGCTGGCCGTCGAATGAGCGACGTCATCCTCCTCGGGTCGACCGGTTCCATCGGGACACAGGCCCTGACGGTCATCGCACGCGAGGGCATGACCGTCCGCGGACTTGCCGCGGGTGGGGCGAACCTCGGCCTGCTCGCGCACCAGGTGGCGGCCACGCGGGCCCCGGTCGTCGCCGTGGCCACCCCGGGCAGCGCAGCGGCACTGACGGCGCACCTCCGGGACCTCGGCCACACCGCCCCTGTCGAGGTCCTCGAGGGCCCCGACGCCGCCACCGACCTCGCCTCCACGGCCGAGCCCACGTGGCGCGTCCTCAACGGGATGACCGGCGCCGTCGGGCTCGAGCCGACCCTCGCGGCACTCCGTACCGGCGCCACCCTGGCGCTCGCCAACAAGGAGTCCCTGGTGGTGGGGGGCGACCTGGTGCGGCAGGTGCAGCAGCGGCCGGCCCAGGTGGTCCCCGTCGACTCGGAGCACTCGGCGATCGCCCAGGCGCTGCGCTCCGGCCGGCACAATCGCGGCATGTGTGCCGAGGTGCTCGACGGGGTGAGCGAGGTCGGCCGGCTCGTGCTCACGGCTTCCGGGGGACCGTTCCGGGGGCGCACGCGCGCCGAGCTCGCGGGCGTGACCGCCGAGCAGGCACTGCGCCACCCCACCTGGTCGATGGGACCGGTGGTGACGATCAACTCCTCCACCCTCGTCAACAAGGGACTCGAGCTCATCGAGGCCCACCTCCTGTTCGACGTCGAGCCCGACGACATCGCGGTCACCGTCCACCCCCAGTCGATCGTCCACTCCATGGTCGAGTTCGTGGACGGGTCCACGATCGCGCAGGCCTCGCCGCCGGACATGCGGCTGCCCATCGCGCTCGGGCTCACCTGGCCGGACCGGCGCTTCCCCGTGCCCACCCTCGACTTCACCACCCCCATGTCCTGGACCTTCGAGCCCGTCGACGACGCGACGTTCCCCGCCATCGGCCTCGCACGCGCCGCCGTCGCCGCCTCCGCCACGCACCCGGCGGTCCTCAACGCCGCGAACGAGGAGGCCGTCGACGCGTTCCTCACCGGCAGGCTTCCCTACCTCGACGTGGTGGGCGTCGTCGAGGAGGCCCTGGCGGCCCACGAGGGAACAGCGCGCGGCCACGCCACGTTGGACATCGTGAACGCTGCCCAGGCGTGGGCGCGCGACTTCGCGGCCCGGGCCATCCGGCGCCGCACCACCTAGGAGAGCTCGTGGACTACGCCCTCGGCGTCATCATCTTCATCGTCGGGCTGCTC
>RZYE01000295.1 GCA_009930425.1 Actinomycetota bacterium
GACCGTCTGGTCGGGTGGGAACCAGGACCACGCGGGGTCGGCATCCTCCCGCGCGACCAATTCGGCCACGAGGGCGGCCGTCTCGTCGATGAGGAGGGCGATCGTCTCCTCGCGGTCGGACAGACGTTGGGGATTGCGGGCCACGATCGTCTCGAACTCCTCGTCGGTGCGGGCGCCGCAGCGGAGGATCTCCGCCCAGAAGGCATGCACCTCGGTCAGGTGCCACAGCAGGTCACCGGCGGTCCACTCCGCGCACGTCGGGACTGCGGCCGCGGTATCGACTTGGCGCAGAGCCGCGATGAACCGGTCGGTCTCGGTGTTGATGAGCGTCAGATTGTCCATCGCCCGACCGTACGCCAGCGCCCCCAAGCCCGACTACCCTCAACCGGATGAGGATCGACTCAGCCCGGGCCCTCGCGTGGAGGATGGGACGGCACTTCCTCGCGCCCTTGAGCGCGGGCGAGGTGGACGACGTCGTCGCTCGCCTCGTCGCCGTCCCGGCCTGGTCGGGGGACGCCGAGTTCGCCGTCGGCGTGCGCAGGGAACGGTCGGTGCGCGGCGACGTCGTCGCCGCCCTCGCGGACGGACGGCTCGTGAAGGTGTTCGCGTTCCGGGGCTCGACCCAGGTCATGACGCCGGAGCGCGCCGGCATCCACCTGGCCCTCCGCGCGGCAAGCCGCATGTGGGAGCGGCGCAGCTGGCAGACCCACTACGACCTCACGCCGGGGGACTGGCCCGCGCTGCGCGAGGTGGTCCGGGAAGCGGTCGAGACGGGCCCGCTGACGCCCGGGGAGCTGGCCGAGGCCGTGACCGCGCGGGCCAGGTTCCGCCACCTCGGCCCCGCACTCTCCCGCCTCGACACCTTCCTCAAGCCGTTCTTCTGGCAGGGCGACCTCTGCTTCGGTCCCACCCGTGACGGCGAGGCCACGCTGCAGGCGCTCGCCCACAACCCGCGGTGGACCGGCCTCCCCGACCTCGACGACGCCGGTCGGCGGGCCGTCCGCGCCTACCTGTCCGCGTACGGCCCGGCCACCGCGGCACACCTCCAGTACTGGCTGGGGGAGGGGCTCGGGGCGGGGAGGAAGCGGATCGAGGGATGGCTCGCCGACCTCGGCGACGACGTGATCGCCGTCGACCTCAACGGCGCCGCCTCCCTGGTCCTCACCGAGCACGCCGAGGAACTCGCCGCGACGGAGGCCATCGGGGCCGTGCGCTTCCTCACCGGCCATGACCAGTGGGTGCTAGGGCCCGGCACCGCCGACCGTCAGGTGGTGCCGCCCGAGCTTCGCCCGGCCGTGACTCGGGGCGCGAACGTGGTGATCGCGGGCGGGGTGGTCGCCGGGACGTGGAAGGTCGCGAAAGAGACGCTCGCCGTCGCCTGGTCCGGGGCCGCCAGCCCTCCGACCGAGGCCCTGGACGGACAGACGGAGCGCGTTGCGACTCTCCTCGGCCGCCAGATCGAAGAGGTGCAGGTGGCTCGAACCCCCACAAGCGCCCGTCAGGACAACGGCACGTCCAGGTCATAGGCGAGCACGACGGCTCGGGCCAGGAGTTCCTCCTGCCGTGCGGAGAGGTATCCCACCGTCCGGCCGAGCCGGCTCGTTGGCACGGTGAGGACGTTGTCGAGGGAGACCACGCCGTCACTGTCGAGACCGTTCGCGGGACCGACCGGGACCTCACTCGAGAGGCCCTTGATCGTCGTCGTGATGGGGGCGATGGTCACCTTGGTCATCGCGGGCCGGGCCGCGTCGCGTGTCAGGACGAGCGCCGGCCGCACCTTGTCCAGGTGCACGAGGCAGATCTCGCGCACGTCATTCCTCGGTTTCGAGGTGCGTCACCGTCCACTGCACCAGTGGGTCGAGATCGTCCTCGGACCCCTTCCCCCGGAGGATCGCCGCATCCGACTCCGCAATGAGCCGCCGCATCTCGCGCTCCAGCGCGGACGCCACCATCGCGGCTCGGCTCGGCGCCCGGCCCTCGGCCACGGCCTTGTCGAGGAACTCGACCATCTCGTCAGGGAGGCGCACAGCGATCTGGGTGGTCACCGGATGATGCTACCACAATGAATCCCAGGGTGAATCCCACATCGCCGGACACACACGGTCCAGCTCTTCGACACCGGCCTTTCGCCACGACGGCGCTCCAAGGTCGCGGTTGAATGGAGGAGCACCCCGTGAGAGGAGCCACCATGACACGCTTCAGCCCCTTCAAGAGGCCCAGGCCTGAGATCCCGCCGAACAACGTGGAGCGCATCCCCGGGGCGCGAGGCCCGGTGACCTCGCAGGAGGCTGCGGCGTGGGTGCAGACCGCCGCCGTCGCCATCGGCCCGCACACGCTCCACCTCGTCCAGAGCGGCCAGTCCATCCTCCACGACGGCCGCTCCCACACCTGGGAGTTCATGCTCCGCTTCCCGGGCCTCGGCTGCACGGGCCTCCTCTCCGTCCAGCCAGCCGATCCCGACGGCGATCCCGACTCTCCGTCCCTCAGCCTCTGGCAGGAGTTCCTCCCCCTTCCCGACGACGCCGCCACACCCCCGTCCGTCGCCTGGTCTTTCACGGACTCACCCGACGTCGTCGCCGCACTGACGCGCGCCGGCGCGGACTTCGTGGCCGGCCCCACCGACATGG
>RZYE01000296.1 GCA_009930425.1 Actinomycetota bacterium
ACCGCCCGCAGGATGAGGTTCGCCAGCTCGTTCAGCACCCAGATGACGGGCTTCAGCAGGCGCGAGATGAGCACCAGGGGCGGGCCGAAGGCCAGCGCGGCCCGTTCCGGTGCGGAGATCGCGAGGTTCTTCGGGATCATCTCGCCGGCCACGACATGGAGGTACACCACCACGAGGAGGGCGATCACGAACGCGACGGCGTGCGAGGCCTCCGTGGGAAGTCCCACGGCCTCGAACGGGTCGTGGAGCAGGTGGGCGATCGCCGGTTCGGCGAGGGCCCCAAGGCTGGTGGAGCATACCGTGATGCCGAGCTGGGCCGTTGCCAGCATCTCGGAGACGTGCTCCAGGGCGTACAGGACGGTGCGGGCCCGCCGGTCTCCCGCGGCGGCGAGTGGCTCCACCTGGGAGCGCCGGACGGACATGACGGCGAACTCGGCCCCCACGAAGAAGGCGTTGCCGGCGAGGAGGAGCACGGAGATGAAGAGTGCGGTGGAGGAGCTCACGAGGCCTCCCCGGCGTCCCAGACGCGCAAGCGGTCGACGCGCCGGCCCTCCATCCGCTCGACCCGGAGGGCGACGCCGTGGACCACGACCTCGTCCCCGGCCTCGGGGAGGCGGCCGAGCCGGTCCATCACGAGGCCGCCGAGGGTCTCGTACGGGCCGTCGTCGGGCACGTGGAGGTCGGCGTGCTGGGCGAGCTCGTCCGGGCGCATCACGCCCGGAACCACCCACAACCCGCCGGAGGCGACGTGCGGGCGGAGGCGACGGCGGTCGTGCTCGTCCGCCACGTCCCCCACGATCTCCTCGACGACGTCCTCCAGTGTCACGATCCCGCTCGTGCCGCCGTACTCGTCGACCACCACGGCCATCTGGAGGCCCTGGTCGCGGAGCTGTACGAGCAACGGTGCCAGCGGCACGGTCTCGGGCACGCGGGGCGCCTCCACCATGAGCGAGGAGGACGTGACGGCCACGTCGCCGCGGCGCTCGTACGGGACCCCGACGGCGCGGCGCAGGTTCACGAGCCCGACGACGTCGTCGAGGGACTCCCCCACCACCGGGAACCGGGAGTGGCCGGTCCTGCGGGCGAGGGCGACGACGTCGGCGGCGGACGCCGTGCGTGGCAGGGCGTGCACGCGTCCACGGTCCGTCATGACGTCGACGGCGGTGAGCGCACCGAGCCCGATCGACCGGGTGAGAAGTGTCGCGGTCGAGACGTCGAGGGTGCCCTGCTCGGCGGAGTGCCGCACGAGGGCGGCCAGCTCCGCGGGCGAGCGCGCCCCGGAGAGCTCCTCGGACGGCTCGACGCCCATCCGGCGGAGGACCCGGTTGGCGGAGCCGTTCAGCACCCGGATCGCCGGCAGGAACAGGCGTGTGAAGAGCCGTTGGGCGGGCGACACCCATCCCGCGGTGTGCATGGGATCGGCGATCGCCCAGTTCTTCGGGACGAGCTCGCCGAACAGCATGGAGAAGCCGTTGACGAGGAGCACGGAGAGGGTGACGGCCGCAGCCGCCGCGGCGGTCTCCCCGGCGACACCGCCGAGAACGGGGGTGAGGAGACGGGCGAGCGCACCCTGGGCGGAATAGCCCAGGAGAATGGTGGTGAGCGTGATGCCCACCTGTGCGCCGGAGAGCTGGGTGGACAACGTGCGGAGCGCCTCACCGATGCCGGCCGCGCGCCTGTCGCCGGCGGCGATCCGGCGCTCGACGGCGGCCGGGTCGAGTGCCACGAGCGAGAACTCGGAGGCCACGAACACCGCCGTGCCCGCGGTGAGCACCACGCCGAAGGCGATGAACAGCCAGTCGGTCACGTCCGGGGCTCCCTGGGTGCGGTATGTCGGGGCTCGTCGTTCATGATGGCTGCGATTCTAGGTGATCGCATGACCCGCACCCACCTGTGGGAAACTGGGCCCATGGCGAGCTATCGGATCCTGGTGGTGGAGGACGAGCGTGAGATCGCCGCGCAGATCGCCCGCAGGTTCGAGTCCGAGGGGTGGACGGCGCGCGAGGTGCACGACGGCCTCGAGGCGGTGAGCGAGGCCCGGGACTTCCTGCCCGATGCCGTGGTGCTCGACGTGATGCTGCCGGGCATCGACGGGCTGGAGGTGTGCCGGCGCATCCAGGCGGACCGCGAGGTTCCCGTGCTGATGCTGACGGCGCGCGACGACGAGACGGACATCCTCGTCGGACTCGGCGTGGGCGCCGACGACTACATGACGAAGCCCTTCTCGATGCGCGAGCTGGTGGCGCGCATCAAGGCGCTGCTGCGGCGCATGGAGCGCGCCGAGCGCCGGGTGGAGGCCGAGTACGGGGTGACCGCGCTCACCTTCGGTGACATCGTCGTCGACCGTGCGGGGCGCCGGGTGCGGCGCGCCGGCCAGGAGGTCCACCTGACCCCCACGGAGTTCGACCTGCTGGTGTGCCTCGCCACCAACCAGGGGACGGTTCTCTCACGGGAGGCGCTGCTCGAGCAGGTGTGGAACTGGGTGGACGCGTCGGGCACGCGGACGGTGGACTCCCACATCAAGGCGCTCCGGCGCAAGCTCGGGGCGGACGTGGTCCGCACCGTGCACGGCGTCGGGTACGCCTTCGAACCGCCTGCCTGATGCCGGCACGGCCGCTCTCGCG
>RZYE01000297.1 GCA_009930425.1 Actinomycetota bacterium
GCGGGCGTCGACGGACCGCACCCGCTCCTGCGCCGCGTGCAACGCGGCCGTGTGCGTGAACGGCTCCCCCAGCCGCGCCTGCGCGTCCCCCCGCTCGTTCACCAACTCCTCGCGTTGGGTTTCGAGGCGGGTGATCTGCTTGTCCACACTGGCGACGTAGTGCTCCAACCGGGTCACCAGACCACGGCACGATTCCCCACCCATCAGGTCCGCGAGGGACACCACCATGGGCGGCATCCCGGGGGCGTCGTCGAGGCGCAGCAGCACATCCGACGGCGTATCCCACGCCGGCCGCGGCCCAATGATCGCCTCCACCTGCAACCCTCCAAGGGTCGCGAAATGTCCGAGTGGGAGGTCCTGGGACGGGGATCGCCAGGACCCGATCCGCACCTGATGCGTCCGCCCCCAGCCGCGCAACACGTCGGCAGCGTCGGCCCGGGTGGAGACGCTCTGGCCGTCGATCACCGCGTGGAACGCGTACCCCTTCGTCGGCGTCACGCGCGCCGCGACGGCGCGCAGCTCAGGCAGCTGGGCGTCGATGCGGGCCACCTTCCGCGTGTTGGATTCGACGACGCGGGCGAGCATGTCCTGCGCCCGCGTGTGCGACCGCGACAGCCGCTCCAACCGTGCCAGCTCGCTCTGGGCGTGGGCGCGTTCCAGCACCAACGGGTCCCCCGACGCCAGCGCCTTCACCTCGGCGTAAGACAGCGAGTTGTCCCCGATGTCCTCGATCTCGCGGACGTCCAACCGGCCCCGCATCACCTGGGAAATGAACTTCGCTTTCCGCTCCACCGTCTGCCAGGAGTAGGCGTCGAAAGACCCCTCGACGACGTACCGGTAGATGCCGACTTCGGGGTTTTGGTTGCCTTGGCGGATGATCCGGCCTTCGCGTTGCGCGATGTCCGCCGGTCGCCACGGGCAGTCCAGGTGGTGCAGGGCGACCGCGCGGGCCTGCACGTTGGTGCCCACCCCCATCTTCTGCGTCGACCCGATCAGGACGTCGACGTGGCCGGACCGGGCGGCGGCGAACAGCCGCTCCTTCTCCACATCCGTCTTCGCCTCATGAATGAACCGCACCCCGTCCCGCGGCAGGCCGCGGGCGACCAGTTGGTCGCGCAACTCCTGGTACACGTTCCACCCGTCGCCGGGGGTGCCGAGGTCGCAGAACACCAACTGCACCGCCCCCCGCGGCGCCGACTCCGCCCCCGTCGCCACGTCGACGAAGACGTCGTCACGGTGCGCGTTCCAGATGGTGGCGATGCGGTCGGCGGCGACCTCTACCTTCGCCGGCACCCCCACCTCGAGGACGGCGTTGCGGTCGACGAGGCGGACGTCCAGGGCGGCTTTGCGGCCGTCGGTGGAGATCTTCAACATGTTGTCCTCGGCCGGTTCCACCTGCCGGTTGTGCACCCGCTCCGCCCGCTCCCCCAACTCCGTGACGTAGTCCGTCAGCGCATCCGTGGGGGTGATGACGACCGTCTCCGGCAGCCGTTTCCCATCCGCCCGCACCGCCAACTCCGGTACCGGGAGGTGCAGGTCGTCGGCGGTCTTCACGTCGGCGAAGGTGTGCCAGGTGCGCAGCATCTCCGGGACGTTGCCGAACTTCGCGAACCGGGTCTTCTGCCGGTAGCTACCGCCCCCGGTGGGGGCCATCTCCACCTCGGTCACCAGTTGCCCGAAGGTCGCCGCCCACCGGTCGAACTCCAACACCCCGGCGTCCTCGAGGAGGTCGGGGCGGAGGTAGCGCTGCATCACGTGCGCCTCGGTCACCGAGTTCGCGATCGGCGTCGCCGTCGCCCCCGTGATCACCCGCTCCCCGTGGGTGGCCCGGAGGTAACCGATCTTCATGTGCAGATCCGTAGCGCGCTTCGAGCCCGCGATGTTCGCGTCCTGGATGTTCGACACCGTGCGCAGGTTCTTGAAGTCATGCATCTCATCGACCACCAGGTAGTCGATGCCGGTGTCCTCGAAACTCACGCCGGGTTCCTGGGGTCCGTCGAGGGCCTTCTTGATCGCCTCCTCCTGGCCCACCACGATGCGTTCCAGGCGCTTCACCGTCAGCCCCGCCCCGGCCTCCTTCATGCGCTCCAACGCGGCCCGAAGGGCGGCGACTTCACGGTCGAGGTACTCCGCGGCGGTGTCCCGGCGCACCCCGATCCGCTCGAAGGCACCCCGGGTGAGGATGACGGCGTCCCAGTCGTTCGTCGCCGCCCGTGCCACGAACGTCCGCCGCGCGTCGCCGCGCAAATCGGCGCTGGAGGCGGCCAGGATGCGGGCCTGCGGGTACAGCTGCAGCCACTCGCGGGTGAACTGCTCCAGCATGTGGTTCGGTACCACGACGGCGGGTTTGGTGACCATGCCGAGGCGGCGCAGTTCCATCGCGCCGATGACCATTTCGGCGGTCTTGCCGGCCCCGACCTCGTGGAACAACCCGACGGCGGGTTCGTTGATCATCCGCGCCACCGCGGCCCGTTGGTGGTCCCGCGGGGTGAACGACAACGCGAGACCCGGCAACCGCAGCCGGGTGCCTTCGGGGTCGTAGTCGCGCAGCACGAGGGCGTTGAAGCGGTGGTTGTACTCCCGGGCCAGCCGGGCGGCGCGGTCGGGGTCCTCCCACACC
>RZYE01000042.1 GCA_009930425.1 Actinomycetota bacterium
GATCCGCGAGTGCAGCGCCTCGGCGGAGAAGCCGCCGAACACCACGGAGTGCGGGGCGCCGATCCGCGCGCAGGCGAGCATGGCGATCACGGCCTGGGGCACCATCGGCATGTAGATCGCCACCCTGTCCCCCGTGGCGATGCCGAGCTCGGCCAGCGCGTTCGCGGTGCGGGCCACCTCGTCGGTCAGGCTGGCGTAGGTCCAGGTCTCCCCGGTGCCGTCCTCCGCCTCGAAATGGATCGCCACCCGGTCCCCGAGCCCGTTCTCCACGTGCCGGTCCAGGGCGTTGTACGCGGCGTTGAGCGTGCCGTCGGCGAACCAGCGGGCGAACGGTGCGTCCGAGAAGTCGAGCACCTCGGTGAACGGGGTGTCCCAGGTGAGCAACTCGCGGGCCTGACCGGCCCAGAAGGCCTCCCTGTCGGCCGCGGCGTCATAGAGCGAGGCATCCGCGTTCGCCTGCGCGGCGAAGGAGTCGCTCGGCGGGAAGGACCGGTCCTCGCGGAGCAGGTTCTCAAGGTTCTCGGACATGATCGCCTCTCGTCGTGTGCGGTGAGGGCACGATTGTGGCACGCCACGCGGCTTCCCTCATGGGGAACGTCCCGGCACCGCCTCCTTGGGAGCGGGACCGATTGCTAGGAGACGCCCGCCTTGCGACGCTCGATCGCCTCCCGGATCGTCTGCTCACGGCGGCCCCGGCGGCGGGCGCTGTGGGAGACGAATCCCACGAGGATCAGGGCGATCCCGGCCACGAGGATGCGCCCCGTGGAGCCATCCGCGACCAGGTGGTGGGCGATGTTGCCCCCGAAGTCGTTGTAGTCCCGCAACCACTGGAGGTAGGGCTCGAGGAACTCCTGGGTCAGCGCGGGGAACAGCACGAAGGCGCCGCCGATGATGGCCACCAGCGAACCGACGATGAAGGCGCCCAACGAGGACGCCCGCGCCGCCAAGAGGATCACCGCGAGGACGAGGATGCCGGCCAGCAACTCGCCGAGGGCGGCGAGGTTGAGCACGCCGGACTCCCACTGGTTCTCGGCCGGCAGGGTCATGCGGGCGCCCGCGTCGGACAGCAGGTACCACGCGACCGGCGTCAGCAGGAGCGTGGCGAGGATGCCCCACCAGTGCGCGCCTGCACGGGAGGGCACCTTGTCGTGCGCGGCGCCGGCGAACAGGTCCGCGTCGGCCTCGGGGGCGTACCGCTCGGCGCGCTCGTCCGCCTGCGTGTCCGTCATGAGGCGGCGGGGCTCGTTGGACGGTGCCTGTTGCTGCGGCATCAGGCTGGAGCGGCGCACGGCGGTGTCGGCCGGGGGCGCGTCGGTCCTCGTGGCCGCCGCACCGGCAGCGCCGGCGGCAGCGGCTCCGGCGGTCCCGGCGGCTGCCGCGGACCAGCGAGCGGCGACGTCGTCGTCCTCGTCGTGGACGACGGCCTGGTCCGGCGACGTCTCGGCGGCGGGTGCGGGGGATTCGGGAGAGGCCGTCGCGGGCGTGGTCTCGGTGGGGGCCGGCTCGTCCGCCTCGGCCTCCTGGGGAGCGTCGTACCCGGGGGAGTCGTCGAGCCGGTACGGCTCCGGCTCCGCCTCGGTGGCGGGGGCCTCGAGGTCCGAGTCGTAGGGGCTGAGGGCGACGCCCTCCCCGGTCTGCTCCTGGCCCTCGGTCTCGGGGGTGGTGCCCTCGGGGGCGTTCTCGTCGTGTTCGCGCATGGTTCCTCCTGGAAGTCCTGCTCCCACGGTAGTCAGCGTGCGCTCGGCGTCACGCCGTGGCGCGCCGACCGCACGGAATCCCTCAGGGGGTGACGGCGATCTCGGCGCGCTCGAGGACGCGGCCCACCCGCCGTGCCTGCCACGGGGCGAGAGCTGTGAGGAGGAGCATGGCCCACCACGTCCAGCCGGCGCCCGCGGACAGGGCGTCGAACCGCGGATCGACGGCCTCCGCCAGCGGGGACGCGCCGCCCGAGAAGAGCTCCAGTTCGATGACCAGGTGGACCATCGCGCCCGTGGCGCCCGCCACGAGGGGGGCCAGCGCACTGAAGCCCCCGAGGGCCGCGGCCGTGCCGAGGGCAGCCCCCACGAGCGCCGCGATCACGGGGTTGGCCGGGACGGAGGCGAGGAGGCCGGCGACGACGGCGAGGACGCTCGCGGCCGCCGTCGCCCACACATGGGCCGGCAGGCGGGACGGGGGTGGCGTGGCGGGGGTGGCCGCCAGTGCCGCCTCGGCTCGCTCGGTCCGCCGCCCCCCGCGCCGGGCGAGGTCGATCGCGAGGGCGCCGCCGAGGAGGAGGGCGGCGACGATCAGCCAGCCGTTCCCGAGCACCAGCACGTCGAGGGCTGATGCGACCTCCGCCCTGAACCCGATGGGAGCGGCCAGTGCGGCGTCGTAGAACCTGACCGTCCCGACGAGGAGGGGCACCGCCAGGAACCACACGACCGCAGGGATGGCCATTGCCAGGGACGACGACGCGCCCGCGACGACAGCCCAGAGGGCGAACAGCAGCGCTCCCAGCAGGAAGAGGCCCTCGCCGTGGACCAACCCGGGCACGGAGCCCGCCAGTCCGGTGGCCCCCACGAGCAGCGCACCGACGGCGAGGGGCGCGACCACCAGGCCGGCCAGCGACCCGGCCACGTGAGCGGGCACGCGAGACCGCGGGGGGATCACCTCGGGCGGCTCGGGGACGGGCAGCGAGGGATGGGTGGTGGTGCCGTCGGGAGGGGTGGTCACGGGCGTCGCCTCCTACGGGTCAACCAGAACGTGAGGATCAGGACGGCCGCCACGCCCACGGTCAGGAGGGTGGACGACCTCGAGGGGGAGCGCAGCGGCACCGGGCGGCGCCAGATCCGCACCTCCCAGCCCTCCACGCGGGCGATGCGCGCCAGCGCGCGGTCCGGGTTCACGGCCACGGGGTGGCCGACGGCGCGGAGCAGGGGCTCGTCGGTGATCGAGTCCGAGTACGCCCAGCACTCGGCGAGGTCCCAGCCCTGCTGGCGGGCCATTTCCGCCATGGCGGCCGGCTTGGCCGGCCCGTAGTTGTAGGTGTCGATCTCCCCGGTGTAGCGCCCGTCCACGGACTCGAGGTGGGAGGCGATCATGCCGTCGGCGCGCAGGAGGTGCATGACGGGACGGACGATGGCCTCGGCGCTCGCCGAGACGATGATGACGTCGTGGCCGGCGGCGTGGTGGGCGCTGATGGCGTCGAGGGCCTCGAGGAACACCACCGGTTCGATCTCGGTGGTGAGCGCCTCCGCGACCACGGAGTCGAACTCCGCCACGGACCAGCCCCGCACCATCTCGGCCAGTGCGTCCTTCATGCGCTCGCTGCGCTCGTGGGACGCGTCGAGGAGGAGGTAGGCGATCTGGGCCTGGGCGGACCGGGCGATGTCCCGGTGCGTGATGAGGCCCGAGCGCAGCAGCGGGCGGGTCAGGGCGAGCGAGGCCGAGGTGGCGAGGATCGTCTTGTCAAGGTCGAAGAAGGCGGCCACTCGTGCCATCTCACTCCCTTCGGCTCGTGGTGCCAGCGTAGCCCAGCGCAGTCGGGCCTCCGGCTCGGCCGGGTGGCGGGGCCAGTCGGCCGTGCCGGGCGGCTGGACCGGGCGGCCGGACCGGGCGGCTCGGCGCGCTGGATCCCCGGACAGGGACCAAGGGCCATTGACCGTACGTTGAGGGCCGGCGCAGAGTGGAAGGGTGACCACCATCACCGATGCCCATCCGACCAGCTGGTGGACCCGCCTGCCCGACGGGCGGATCCAGTGCGACGTCTGCCCACGGGCCTGCAAGCTCCACGAGGGGCAGCGGGGCCTGTGCTTCGTGCGCGCCCGCCAGGGCGACCAGATCGTCCTGACCACCTATGGCCGGTCCTCGGGCTTCTGCATCGACCCGATCGAGAAGAAGCCGCTGAACCACTTCCTGCCCGGCACCTCGGTGCTGTCCTTCGGCACCGCCGGCTGCAACCTCGCCTGCAGGTTCTGCCAGAACTGGGAGATCTCCAAGTCCCGCGAGATCGACACGCTTGCCGACGCCGCCAGCCCCGAGACCATCGCGCGGTCAGCGCTGGAGGCCGGGTGCGACTCCGTGGCGTTCACGTACAACGATCCGGTCATCTTCCTCGAGTACGCGATCGACGTGGCGAAGGCCTGCCACGAGGTGGGGGTGCGGTCCGTGGCCGTGAGCGCGGGCTACGTCAACGACGGCCCCCGGCAGGAGCTCTTCGGCGCCGTGGACGCCGCCAACATCGACCTCAAGGGCTTCACCGAGGACTTCTACCACAAGGTCTGCTCCGGGCACCTCCAGCCCGTCCTCGACACGTTGGAGTGGGTGGCCGCCTCCGACACCTGGCTCGAGGTGACCACGCTCCTCATCCCCGGGTACAACGACTCGGACGCCGAGTTGAACGCGATGACGGCGTGGTACGCCGAGCACCTCGGCGTGGACGTCCCGCTCCACTTCAGCGCCTTCCACCCCGACTACAAGATGCGCGACGTCCCCCCCACCCCGCCCGAGACCCTCACCCGGGCGCGCCGCATCGCGATGCGCAACGGCCTCAGGTACGTCTACACCGGCAACGTGCGCGACCTCGACGGCGGCACCACGCTCTGCCCCGGGTGCGGGCTGGCCGTGATCGAGCGCGACTGGTACCGGATCCTGGGCTACCGCCTCACCGAGGAGGGCCGGTGCCCGCGGTGCGGCACCGAGATCGCCGGCGTCTTCAACCGGGGAGCGGGACACTGGGGCAACCGGCGTCAGCCGGTGCGGCTGGGAGGCGGACGATGAGGAGCGTGCGACCGGCGGCAGTGGCCGGACTCTTCTACCCGGGCGACCAGGGCTCGCTCACCGCGATGGTGGACGGCCTGCTCGCCGAGGCGCGCGACGCCGTCGGCGACCTCGGCGAGGCGAGCCCGCCGACGGCGCTGATCGCCCCCCACGCCGGGTACGTCTACTCGGGCCCGACGGCGGCGCTCGCCTACCTCCGGCTCGAGCCGTGGCGGGAGGCGATCCGGCGGGTCGTGGTGGCGGGGCCGGCTCACCGGGTTCCCGTCCGGGGGATGGCCCTGACTTCCGCGACCGCGTTCGCCACCCCCCTCGGGGAGGTGCCGGTGGACATGGAGGCGAACGAGCGGCTCGCCGCCGCCGGCCTCGCGTGGGTGGACGATCTCGCGCACGCCGAGGAGCACAGCGTGGAGGTCCAGCTGCCCTTCCTGCAGCGGGTCCTCGCCCCGGGCTGGACGTTCGTGCCGGTGGTGGCGGGCGCCGCGTCCGCTGCGCAGGTCGCGGACGCGCTCGAACCCCTGTGGGGCGCTCCGGGGACGCTCGTGGTGCTCTCCTCGGACCTGAGCCACTACCTCGACATCGAGCGCGCCCGCCGCGTGGACGCGCTCACCGCGGACGCCATCCAGCGGCGCGCGTGGGAGGAGATCTCGGGCGAGCAGGCCTGCGGGGCGGTGCCCGTTCGTGGCGCCCTGGAACTCGCACGGCGCCACGGGCAGCACGTGACCCTCCTCGACCTGCGCACCTCCGGCGACACCGCCGGCGATCCCTTCCGCGTGGTGGGGTACGGAGCGTTCGAGATCAGGTGAGTGACGTGGACACGGGGGAACTGACGGCGCAGGAGCTCGACGCGCTGGTCGAGGTGGCGGTCGAGTCCGTCCGGCGGGCGGTCGTCGAGGGTCGCCGGTGGGAACCCGACCCGGCCGACCATCCGGAGCCGCTCCGGCGCCCGGGCGCGACCTTCGTGACGCTCCGGCGCGCGGGTGCCCTGCGGGGCTGCATCGGCACCCTCGAGGCGACCGAGCCGCTGGTCACGGCCGTGGCGGACCGTGCGAGGGCCGCCGCCCTGGCGGACCCGCGCTTCCTGCCGGTCGAACCTCGGGAGCTGGGCGATCTCGAGGTGTCCGTGTCCGTGCTCTCGGCACCCAGGCCGTTGCGGGTGGGCTCGTGGCAGGAACTGCGGGACGTGCTGCGGCCCGGCGTGGACGGCCTCGTGGTGGAGGCCGGGTACCACCGTGCCACCTTCCTGCCCTCCGTGTGGGAGGAACTTCCCGCGCCGGAGGCCTTCCTCGACGCGCTGTGGCGCAAGGCCGGACTGCCGCCACGGGCGTGGCCGGCCGGGATCGCCGTCTCGCGGTACAGCGCGCAGCACGCGGGATAGGCACGGCCGGCTCCGCCTGTCCACAAGAATGTCGGCCCGCGGCGTTGTCCACAGGGCGGGGGAGGCGGGCGACGCCGGAGGCACCGATGGCCCCAGAGTGGTGCCATGAACGCGCGGATCGTGATCGTTGACCCCTATGCCGATGAGGACCTGCTCCGACTCGCCGAACTCAGCGGGCTGCCGTTCACCCGGGTGCACGCCTGGCCGTTCGGGGCGGACGCCGAGAGGATGGTCTCCACCGTCCCGGTGCCACGCGGCGCGGGGCGGGAGGTGCTCGGGGTGGTGCCCGGCGTGGCACGGGCCCCCAAGCTCGGGGAGGCGTGGCCGGAGCGGGTGGTGAGCCTCCGGGACGGCAGGGAGGACATCCTCGCCTTCCTCGGGGGAGCGGAGGCCCCCGGTGGCATCCGCGTCGGGGTGATGGGGCTCGCGGGCGGGATCGGCACCAGCACCCTCGCGGCGTGCCTGGCGCGCGCGCTGGCCATCCGGCCCATCGCGATCGCCCTCCTGGACACGGACCCGGTCCCGGGACTCGCCTCCCGCCTCGGCCTCGACGGCCACACGGGGCTGCGCTGGGCGGACCTCGCCGAGGAGGAGGGCCCACTGCTGCCGCGGCGCCTCGACCTCCCCGTCTGGCACCGGGTCCGGGTGGCGACGTCGGACGTCCGTGGGGCGGCGGGGGCTCCGTTCGCCGCGGCGGCCAACGCCCTGAGCCGCACCCACGACGTCCTCATCGTGGACCTGCAGCGGACGGCGGACGGCGAGGAGATGCTCGGGCAGTGCGACCACGCCGTCGTGCTGTTCGGCGGCACGGCGGGCGAGGTGGCGGCGTGGGAGCGGCTGCGCGCCACGCAGCCACGGCCGACGCTCCACCCCGTGCTCCGCTCGGGCCGCGGGATCGGTGCCGCGGAGCTCGCCCGGAGGCTGGGTGTCCCGGTGGTCGCGCTCGGGACGGAGCGCGCCGGCCAGGGGATGCACGGGGTGCAGCCGGGCGATCGGGTCAGGGGAGCGGTGATGACCGCTGCACGCCTGCTCGCGGACCGGGTGATGGGCTGATGCTGTCGGCCGTCCGGGGCCGCGTGGCGGCCGGGGACTCGGTGCCCCGGGCCCTCGCGGGGGCGCCGGGAGGCGCGGTGTCCGTCCAGGGCCTCCTGCGGGACCACGATCGCACCCGCCGGGACCTCCTCGGTGCCGGGGACGCCGTCCAGGCATTGCTCGAGGACCCCGCGGTGACGGACGTGGTGGTGCACGCCGGCCAGGCGTGGGTGGACCGGGGCAGGGGACTCGAGGCCGTGGCCATCCCGGTGGGCGAGGAGGCGGAGGTCCGGGGTCTCGCGGTCCGGCTGGCCGCGCTCGCCGGGCAGCGTCTCGACGACGCCGCACCGATCGTCGACGGCGTGCTGCCCGGCGGGACGCGACTGCATGCGGTCCTGCCACCTCTCGCGGCCGACGGGACCTCGATCTCGCTCAGGCCGCTGCACCAGCGGGAGTTCACCCTCGAGGTGCTACGGGAGACGGGCATGGTGGGGGAGGAGGCCGAGAGGCTGCTCCGGGGCCTCGTGGCGCGCAGGGCCAACGTGGTGGTGGCGGGGGCGACCGGTACCGGCAAGACCACACTGCTGGCGGCCCTCCTCGCGCTCGCCTCCCACGCCGAGCGGTTGGTCTGCATCGAGGAGGCCAGCGAGCTGCGGCCGAACCACCCGCATGTCGTGCACCTGCAGGCACGGTCCGCGAATGTCCAGGCGGCCGGGTCGGTGAGCCTGTCCGACCTGGTGCGCGCCTCGCTGCGGATGCGGCCCGACCGGATCATCCTCGGGGAGGCCCGCGGCCGGGAGATCCGGGACGTGCTCGCCGCCCTCAACACCGGGCACGCCGGCTCCTGGTTCACCCTGCACGCCAACTCCTCCGCCGATGTCCCGGCCCGGCTCGCGGCCCTCGGCGCGCTCGCGGGCCTGGACGAGCATGCGATGGCGGTGCAGGCAGCGGCAGCGCTCGACGCCGTCGTGTTCCTCCGCCGGGAGAACGGCCGCCGGTGGGTGGCGGAACTGGCGCGCCTCCGTGCTCGTGAGGGTCGCCTGGAGGTGGACGTGGTGCTCGACTCGGCGGACGGCCGGTGCCGTCCCGAGTGGGAGGAGTTCTCTGCCCGATGGTCGCCGTGATGGCGGTGGCGCTCGCGCTCTGGGTCCTCGCCAGCCTGCCACCCCGGCTGCCCCGGCAGGGGCGGAGGCGGGAGCGGGTCCGGACGGTGCGGAAGCGGGCGGAGACGGACGTCGGCGCGTACGTCGCGGAGGTGGCCACCCGGCTGCGCTCCGGGGTGTCCACCAGGGAAGCCTGGGACCGCACCGCCCTGCGGTGGGGCCTCCCGGCCGGGGTGGGCGACGACGGCGTGCCGTACGCCCTCGCCGACCTGCCGCCCGGAGCGGCGGTCGCCGGGGCACGCGCGGCCGCGCGCCTGGCGGCGGAGCTCGGCTCGCCCCTGGCGGACATGCTGGACGCGTGCGCGGACGGCCTCACGCGTGCCGAGGAGAACGAGGCGGCCCGGCGGATCGCGCTCGCCGGGCCCGTGGCGAGCGCCCGGCTCCTTGCTGCGCTGCCGGTGGTGGGGCTCGCCCTCGGGACCGTCATCGGTGCTGACCCGATCGGCCAGTTGCTCGGCGGCGGGCTGGGGAGCGCCGCCGGGGTGGTGGGTGTCCTGCTCATGGGAGCGGGGGCGCGCTGGTCCCGGGGACTGGTTGCCGCGGCCCGCGCGGGGAGGCTGTGATGCGTCGCGGCGTGGACTGGGCCTTCGCACGGGTCCGGCGAACCGGTCCCGAGGTGGCCCTCGACGACGTCCTCGTCATCGACCTCGTGGCCGCCGCCCTCCGGACCGGGGCACCGATCCCGCGCGCCCTGCAGGCGGTGGGGGCCGTGTGCGGCTCGGAGCGCCTCCAGCGCACCGGGGCGCTCCTGCTGCTGGGCGCCGACTGGGAGGAGGCCTGGGGCGATCCGGACGAATGGCGGGAGGGTCCCCCGCTGCCGCATGTGATCCTCGGACGCACCCTCGAGCCCGCGTGGCGTGACGGTGCGAATCCGGTGCCCCTCCTGCAGCGGGCCGCCGCGACCCTGCAGGCACGGCGGGACCGTGCCGCCCGGGAGGCCGCGGGGCGGCTCGGCGTCCGGCTCGTGCTTCCCCTGGGCCTGTGCCACCTCCCGGCCTTCATCGCGATCGGGGTGGTCCCCGTGCTGCTCTCCACCGGCGCGGCGCTGCTCGGGGGCTGAGTCCGTCCACAGGAGGCGTGGCGCGCGGCCGTCCCCAGGAATCTGCCCGTCCTCAGCGGGACCTTCCCGCCGTCCCCGACAGTGGGTCCGTGGGCCGAGGTGCGGTCCGGGAAGGAAGGGAACGATGGGAATCCGGGGACTCTGGAGGGGGACGGTCGCACGCTGGAACGGCCTGTACGGCCGCCTGAACCGCCGCCCTGACGGCGCGTGGCGCGGTGCGGAGCGCGGCATGGTCAGTGCCGAGTACGCGGTCGGGATCATCGCCGCGGTGGCGTTCGCGTTGCTGCTGCTCTCGGTGATGCAGTCGGACGCGGTGCGGGCGGCGCTCGTGGGCATCGTGTCCAACGCGCTCTCGGTCCGTGGCTGATCAGTCCATGGGCCATCGAGGTGTGGGCGTCCGCGGCACGTGGGGTACGGCTGACCGGGGCACTCGGCAGCGCGGTTCGGTGACCGCCGAGTTCGCCCTCGCGCTCCCCGCCGTGGTGCTGCTCCTCGTCTTCGCCCTCGCGCTGCTCTCGGGCGGCGTGACCCAGGCGCGGGCCGCGGATGCGGCCCGCGCCGGGGCGCGCGCGGCGGCAATCGGCGCCTCGCCCCACGAGGTCCGGGCGGTCGCGGAGCAACTGGCGGGCTCTGGAGCGCGCGTCGGGGTGGAGATGGGTGAGTTCGTGGTCGTCCACGTGGCCGTGCCCCTGCCACTGTTGGGACGCTGGGGTGCCATCGAGGCCCGCGGCGAGGCCACGGCAGTGCCGGAACCGTGAGTGCGGCGCCGGGCCCGGGAAGCCGCAGGCGGCGGGAGGGAGCCGGGCTCGTGACCCGGGAGCAGGGAGTCGTGGCCCGGGGAGTCGTGAGCCGGGGAGTCGTGAGCCGGGGAGTCGTGAGCCGGGAGCGGGGGTCCGGGACCGTGCTGGTCCTCGCGGTGCTCGGGGCGCTGTCGATCCTCTTGGCGGCGGCCGTGCTGACGCTCGCCGCGATGCAGGCGCGCGGCCGCGCGCAGACCGCTGCGGACCTCGCTGCCCTGGCGGGGGCGAGCCGGCTGTCGGAGGCCTGTGAGGTCGGGCGGCGCGTGGCGGTGGCCAACGGTGCGGAGCTGACGGCCTGCGCCGTCGACGGCAGCCACGTGCGCCTTCGCACCGCCGTCCCGGTGCGGTGGGCCGGCCGGCCGATCGGCCTTGTCGCGAGCGCGTCCGCACACGCCGGACCGGCTGGTGGGTGGTCTGCCCGGGGCCGGCCGGGCGCGGACGAGCGGCGGACCGACCCGGCTGGAGATCCGCGAAACCCCGGGGTTCAGGCGAGGAGCGCGGGACCGCCGTCCACCTCGGCGTCCATGGCGCCGGCGCGGCGCTTGGACGCCACGATCGCGCCGAAGGCGACGGCAGCCGCGACGAGCGCGATGCCGATCCGGAGCGGGTGGGACGCGGACTCGGACTCCGCCATCAGGATCACGGCGGGGGCGATGAGTACCGCCACCAGGTTCATGACCTTGATGAGCGGGTTGATCGCCGGGCCGGCGGTGTCCTTGAACGGGTCACCCACGGTGTCCCCGATCACCGAGGCGGCATGGGCCTGGGAGCCCTTGCCACCGAAGTTCCCGTCCTCCACGATCTTCTTCGCGTTGTCCCACGCGCCACCGGAGTTGGCGAGGAACACGGCCATGAGCACCCCCGTGGCGATGGAGCCGGCGAGGAAGCCCGCCAGTGGCCCCACCCCGAGCCCGAAGCCCACCCCGATGGGGGCGAAGGCGGCGAGTAGGCCGGGGGTCGAGAGCTCCCGCAGGGACTCGCGGGTGCAGATGTCCACGACCTTGCCGTACTCGGGGCGTGCCTCACCGGACATGATGCCGGGGATCTCGCGGAACTGGCGGCGCACCTCGAACACGATCGTGCCGGCCGCCCTGGTGACGGCGTCGACGGCGAGGCCGGAGAAGAGGAACACGGTCGCCGCCCCCAGGATGACGCCGATGAGGGTGACCGGGGAGACGATCGAGTAGTCCGCCATCGCGGTGACCAGTGCGTCGGCCGGGGCGGTGACAGTCGCGAGCGAGGACCGTGCCGAGTTCACCGCGTCGTTGTACGCGCCGAACAGGGCGGTGGCGGCGAGCACCGCCGTCGCGATGGCGATGCCCTTGGTGATCGCCTTGGTGGTGTTGCCCACGGCGTCCAGGTCGGTCAGGACCTGCGCGCCCGCCTCGTCCACATCGCCGGACATCTCCGCGATGCCCTGGGCGTTGTCCGAGACGGGACCGAAGGTGTCCATCGCCACGATGACGCCCACGGTGGTGAGGAGGCCGCAGCCGGCCAGGGCGATGAGGAACAGGGCGAGCCACACGGACCCGCCCGCGAGGAGGAAGGCCAGCGCGATGGCGATGGCGATGATGCCGGCGGTGTACACGGCGGACTCGAAGCCCACCCCGATGCCGGCGAGCACCACCGTGGCGGCGCCGGTCCGGGTGCGGGCCGCGACGTTCCAGGTGGGCTTCGAGCCGGTACCCGTGAAGTACCCGGTGATCCACAGGATCACCCCGGCCAGCACGATCCCGATCGCGACGGCGGCGGTGGTGATGATCCGGGGGTCGCCGGTGTGCGCAGCGACGTCCGCCGTCACGCCGGAGAGTTCGCCGAACGACGCGGGCAGGTAGAGGAACGCGGCGACGGCCGCGAGCACCAGGCCGAGCAGGGCGGAGAGGTAGAACCCGCGGTAGATGGCCTTCAGCCCGTCCTCGTCCTCGCGCACGCGGGTCAGGACGATCCCGAGGAGGGCCACGAACGCCCCGATGGCGGTGACGATGAGGGGGAAGACGAGCCCCTGTTCCCCGAAGGCGGCCTTCCCGAGGATGAGGGAGGCGACGAGGGTGACGGCGTAGGACTCGAAGAGGTCGGCGGCCATGCCGGCGCAGTCACCCACGTTGTCGCCGACGTTGTCCGCGATGGTCGCGGCGTTGCGGGGGTCGTCCTCCGGGAT
>RZYE01000298.1 GCA_009930425.1 Actinomycetota bacterium
CGCGGTTTGAGTTTCAGAGCGGAGCTGGCGAGTGGTGCTGCTCGGCCTGGCGGTGTGAAACCTCGCCATCGTCACTATGGCGAGCTTGTGAGTCGAAGGAGAGGATCCCACACCTCTCCATCGACTCCGATCCTCTCCACAGTGACGAAAGCGAGGATCTGTGCAGGCCGCCATGACACCGGACCGCCGCGGGCACGGCCTCAATCACCACCAGGCGCAGGTGTCACACCAGGACCGCCCGCCACGCCTCGGGGATCACCCACCACCCCACGAACGCGACGACGTCGATCAGCGTGTGCGCCACCACCAACGGCATGACCCGCCGGGACCGCCGGTAGTACTCGTTGAACACGAGCCCCATGACCAGGTTGCCGAAGAACGGCCCGATCCCCTGGTACAGGTGGTACGCACCGCGGAGCACCGCGGACGCCAGCGTCTGCCACTTCCAGGCCCAGCCGCGCTCCTCCAGCCGTTCGAGCAGGTACCCCACCGCGATGACCTCCTCGAACACGGCGTTCTTCACCGCGGAGAGGAGCAGCACCGGAACGGCCCACCACACGTCGTTGAGGGCGGCGGGATTGATGGCCACCGTGATCCCAAGCGACCGTCCGAGCAGGTAGAACGCCAGCCCGGGAACCCCAATCAGGGCCGCGAGGCCCACTCCGGCGGCGAGGTCCCGCGCCGGCCGGACGAGGTTGAACCCCACCCTGTCGATGGCACGGCGCCCGGGTTCGCTCAGCAGGTACAGCGCCAGGGCCACCGGGACGAGTGCGAACGCGATCCCCAGCAACTGGTAGGTCAGGTCCAGGTACGGCCGCGGGGACACCGACGGGTTGAGCGCCGTCGACTGGTCTCCGAGCGGGGTCTCCTCCGTCAGGCGCGCGATGATCCGCACGATCGCGTACACCGCGGACTGCCCGAGGCTGAGCCCCAGGACGATCCACACCTCGGCCCCGAGCCTGCGATGGGTGGGGGAGCGAGCGGCGTCCCCGTGCGCGGGCACAGGCGCGGTGTCCCGCTCCGTGCGAACGACGGCGTCCCCATGCGCGGGCACGGGCACGGCGTCCCGGTCTACGCGGACGACGGCGTCCCCCTCCGCGCGAGGGTCGGGGGCGCCCCGGTCCGGGGCAGGCGACCGTTCCGTCACGCGAACGCCACCCCGGGCTCGATCCGGCCCACCCGCTCACCGCCGCCGAGCACCGGGACGTCCCGCAACACGGCGGCCCCGGACACGTCCGCCCCGATCCGCACCAGCGCCTCCAGCGCCACGAGGGTGGCGGCACGGTCGGCGCCGTCGGCGATCTTGACGGCCACCGCATGGCCCGACGCCGTCCCGATCCCGACCACGCCCTCCGCCCCACTCTTGGCGACGGCGCCCGGAACCGCCCGCACCAGCGTCGTGTTCTCGTGGCCCTGCCCCGCGACCAGTTCCGGGAACGCGCGCATGGCGGCGGCGACCCGTCCGGCCTCGGACTCGGGCGGCGCCGTCGCCAGTCGGTGGAAGGCGGTGGCGAGGCCACGCACGGTGACGGCGAACTGGGGCGCTCCGCAGCCATCCACGGTGACCGCGCCCACAGGGCCGGCGAACTCCTCGATCACCTCGCGCACGAGTACCTGCAACGGGTGGGATGGCTCGAGGTAGGTGCCGGTGTCCCAGCCGTTCGCCACGCAGGCCGCGAGCATCGCGGCGTGCTTGCCGGAGCAGTTGAACCACAGCCGCCGCGGACCGGCCCCCGCACGCAGGGCGGCTGCAAGGGTCTCGGCGTCGCGGGGCATGGCCGGCGGGCACTGGAGGAACGGCTCGGTCAGGCCGGCGGAGTCGAGGATGGCGCGGGCGGCGGTGACGTGCGGGTCCGCGCCGGTGTGCGACGCTGCCGCGATCGCGAGCGTCTCGTCCGCGAGCTCCGCCCCGGCGCGCAGGCACGCGATCGCCTGGAAGGGCTTGGCCGCGCTGCGCGGCAGGAACAGGGAGGTGGCGTCGCCGAACTCGAGCGCACGAGTGCCGTCCGGCCCCACGGCGGAGACGATCCCGAGGTGCCGGGACTCAGGGAAGCCGCTGCGCACCAGGACGGCGAGCTCGGCGAGGTCAGCGGCGGTGAAGGGAGTGGCGGCATCGGTCATGGGCCCAATGTAACGAGTGCGCCGGACGCCCGCCGCGCCGCCCGGGAGCGGTCCGCCACGGGCGTAGATTTGCGCCCATGGAATCAGTCATCACCGTGGAGGGACTGGTCAAGTCGTACGGGCGGTTCACCGCGCTGCACGGCCTGGACCTGGAGGTGGCGCGCGGGGAGGTGCACGGCTTCCTCGGCCCCAACGGCGCCGGGAAGTCCACCACCATCCGGGTGCTGCTCGGCCTCCTCCGCGCGGACGCCGGCCTCGTGGAGGTGCTCGGCGGGGACCCGTGGCGCGACGTCGTCGCCCTCCACCGCCGCCTCGCCTACGTGCCGGGAGAGGTGAGCCTCTGGCCGGGCCTGACCGGCGGCGAGGCCATCGACCTCCTCGGCAACCTCCGCGGCGGGCTGGACGAGACCCGGCGCGCCCACCTGATCGAGCGGTTCGAGCTGGACCCCACCAAGCGCGGCCGCCAGTACTCCAAGGGCAACAAGCAGAAGGTGGC
>RZYE01000299.1 GCA_009930425.1 Actinomycetota bacterium
GATCATCTCGTTGACGCCGTTGATGCCGATCGTGGAGAAGTGGTTCTCCAGCGTGCCGAGGTACCGCTTGCTGTAGGGGAAGAGCCCGTCCTCGATGTGATGCTGGATGACGGCACGCTTTGCCTCGAGCGTGTTCTTCGCGATGTCCAGGAGCTCGTCGATGCGGGCGTGGAGGCCGGCCTCGTCGGAGGCGAAGAGGTAGCCGAGCCGCGCGCAGTTGATGGTCACCACGCCCACGGAGCCGGTCTGCTCCGCCGAGCCGAACAGGCCGTTGCCGCGCTTGAGGAGTTCGCGCAGGTCCAGCTGGAGGCGGCAGCACATCGAGCGGATCATGCCCGGGTCCAGCTCGGAGTTGATGAAGTTCTGGAAGTAGGGCAGGCCGTACTTCGCGGTCATCTCGAACAGCCGCTCGGCGTTCTCCGACTCCCACGGGAAGTCCTTCGTGATGTTGTAGGTGGGGATCGGGAAGGTGAAGACACGCCCGTCCGCGTCACCCTCGGTCATGACCTCCATGTAGGCGCGGTTGATCATGTCCATCTCCACCTGCAGGTCCCCGTAGGTGAAGTCGCAGACCTCCTCGCCGATCAGGGGCTGCTCGTCACGGATGTCCTCCGGGCAGGTCCAGTCGAAGGTCAGGTTGGTGAAGGGCGTCTGGGTTCCCCACCGGGAGGGGACGTTCAGGTTGAAGATCAGTTCCTGCACCGACTGCTTGACCTGGTCGTAGGTCATGTCATCGAGCCGCACGAACGGGGCCATGTAGGTGTCGAAGGAGGAGAACGCCTGCGCGCCGGCCCACTCGTTCTGCAGCGTGCCGAGGAAGTTGACGATCTGCCCCACCGCGGAGGAGAAGTGCTTCGGCGGGGCCGCGGCGATCGCACCGGGGACGCCGTTGAAGCCCTGCTCCAGCAGCATCCGCAGCGACCAGCCGGCGCAGTAGCCGGCGAACATGTCCAGGTCGTGGATGTGGAGGTCCCCGTTGCGGTGTGCCTTGTCCGCGGCCTCGCCGTACACCTGGGTCAGCCAGTAGTTGGCGATCACCTTGCCGGAGGTGTTGAGGATCATGCCACCGAGCGAGTAGCCCTGGTTCGCGTTCGCGTTCACGCGCCAGTCGGCGCGGGAGAGGTACTCGTTGATGGTCCCGACCGCGTCGATGGTCACGGGTTCAGCGACGGCGCGCTGCACGTGGTCTGGGTGGGTCGACGTTGACATGTGCGAATCCTCCGGTAGTGGTGGCCCTTCCGGCCAGTGGCGAACGGATATGAAGCTACGCTCGCCACCACGACATCTAGTGTACGAAACGCCGACGACACACAAGATCTTGTGTTTTCTTCCCGAGTTGAGTCTCGTGCATCTGGGACCAAGGTCCTTGTTGGACCCCGGTCCTCCCCTGATGGTGCCATCGGCCACCCACACGGACCGAGGCACTGCCGGGGCCGCGTGCCACCATGGAGGCGTGCGCACGAACCGGGCCCTGGAGCTGATCGAGGAGCTCGGCACCCGCGACGGCCGCCTCCTCCACGTCGAGCGACTCCCCGCCCGGCCCGGCACCACCACCGACTGGCCCGAGTGGGCGGACCCGGACCTCGTCGCCGGGTACCGCCGCCTGGGCATCGCCCGCCCCTGGACCCACCAGGCCGACGCCGCCGCCGCCCTCCACGCCGGCCGGCACACCGTCATCTCGACCGGCACGGGCTCCGGCAAGTCCCTGCCCGCCTGGCTGGCGGCGATCAGCGCCGTCCGCCAGGACGCCGCCGACGCCGCCACGCCCTCCGCCGGCCGCATCTCCCGCTACCGCCGCCGCCCCACCACGCTGTACCTCGCCCCCACCAAGGCACTGGCGGCCGACCAGCTCGCGGGCCTCGACGCCCTCCTCCGCGCGGCCCAGCTGACCTCCGTCCGTGCCGCCACCTGCGACGGCGACACCCCGTTCACCGAACGTGACTGGGCCCGCGACCACGCCGACATCGTCCTCACCAACCCCGACTTCCTCCACTTCACCCTCCTGCCCGCCCACCACCGGTGGCTCCGCCTGCTGCGGAACCTGCGCTACGTCGTCGTCGACGAGCTGCACGCCTACCGCGGCGTCACCGGCGCCCACGTCGCCCTCGTGCTGCGGCGCCTCCTGCGGATCGCCCGCCACCTCGGGGCCCAGCCCACGGTCGTCATGGCCTCGGCCACCGCCGCCGATCCGGCCCTCACCGCGGCCCGCCTCATCGGGGTCGCCCCCGACGACGTCGCCACCGTCACCGCCGATGCCTCGCCCTCCGGGAAACGCACCATCGCGCTGTGGCAGGCCGCCCACATGGAGCCGCTGGAGCCGGACGTGGAGTCCCCCCGCCGCGCCGCGACCACCGAGGCCGCCCACCTGCTGGCGGACCTCGTCACGATCCGCGCCCGGACGCTGGCGTTCGTCCGCTCGCGTGTCTCGGCGGAGTACGTCGCCGAGCGGGCACGGCAGGAACTCGCCGAGGTCGACCCCGAGCTGGTGGCCGCCGTCGGCTCCTACCGGGGCGGGTACCTGCCGGAGGAGCGGCGCGAGATCGAGCGGGCACTCAAGGACGGCGAGATCCTCGCACTCGCCACCACGAACGCCCTCGAGCTCGG
>RZYE01000300.1 GCA_009930425.1 Actinomycetota bacterium
GTGGCGCAGCAGCCGGTACGCCAACGTCACCGCCGTGAAGGTCTTGCCCGCCCCGGTCGCCATCTGCACCAGCGACCTGTCGAACCGCTGCTCCGCCAGTGAACGCTCCACGTTGGTGATGGCGCGGATCTGCGCCGGGCGCAGGTGCGTGGTGTCCAAGGGAGGCAGGGTACGGACCTTGGCGCGCCAGGTGGGACGGTCCGGGTCGGCGGCGGCATCGCGGAGCAGCTTCGCCAGCGTGGCCGGCTGGGGGAACGCGAAGATCGCCCGGGCCCTGGGGTCCGGGTCCAGGCCGTTGGTGAAGTGCGTCTCCGAGCCGGACGCCTCGAACACGAACGGGAGGCGACCATCGTGAGTCACGGCCCGCAGACGCTGCTCGGGCGGCAGGCCGGTGGCGTACATCGCGGACTGCCGCTCCACCCCCGACAACGGGGTGCCCTGCGGCTTCGCCTCGATCACCCCCACCGCCCGCTGATCCACGAAGAGGATGTAGTCCGCGCGGCCGTGACCCGTGGCGAGGGTGAACTCCCGCACCGCCACCCCCAGCCCGGCGAACAGGTTCAGATCCTTCCTGTCCTGCACCGCCCACCCCGCCGCCGCGAGCTGGGCGTCGATCAGGACCCGGGCACGCGCCTCAGCCGGAAGACGCGGATCAACAGGGTCGTGGGAGGTCATGGTGAGTCCCATCATGCCCGACCACACAGCCGCCGAGCGGGGGCCTCACCCCCGGGACCGGGCCTGTCCCCCACAAGTGGGACACCTCCCTGCCAGCAGCGTGGACGCGACCCTGCCAGCAAGGACGTCGCTCGGAGGATGTGGGTATGCCGTCGAAGTCACACCGAAGCTGGGGCTTCTCCTCACGTCAGCCCTCAGCCGGCAGCCGTCTTGGGATGGGCGGTGCGGGTCCTGAGGACGACTGGACGGAGGACCACGGCTGGAGCGCGGAGATCGCCGCGGCTGAGCTGGAGTTCACCCGCGACAAGGGCCTGATCAACGCCGGCGAGATCTACCGGGCGCACAAGCTTCCAGAGCCACGGCGTCGCCCATCACCGAGCCGTGGGCGGGGAAGCCGCACCATCGAGTGACCGTGGGATACGCCCGATCGGAGCCAGAGTGTCAGGGATGCGACGGGTAATTGCCTTCGAGGGCGATGCACCAGCTGAGCGCGAGATACCCCGGTTCGCCCTCAGCGTTGGTGGGCTGGTCGGGAGAGACCCGCGTCGGATCGACCACTTCGCCCTGCGTGTAGTTCGGGAGACCTGGACCTCCGCCGAACCCGACGGGTGCACGGCCTCGCAGGTCAGGCAAAGCGAACGTTGTGCGGCCGTCACCGCCGTACATCGTGCCCAGCAGGGAGAACAGGGCACTGTTCTGGGAGAGGGCACTGTTCTGGGAGATTGCGAGGATTTGGCCCTCACACCGGGCCCAGCCTCTGGGCGCGAAGTTGAAGCCGAACGGCCGGATCTCGCCAATGAATGGATCCACGATGGAAACTCCTGTCAAGTGTGTGGATGAACGGTGCGGAATGGCGTTGGCCATCTCGCTGGGACTGTCCTGAGTCTGGCGCACCCGAAGGAACGGCGACTCGGTCTTCGGCGAGGACGCCTCTTGGCTCACTCATGAGTTCGACTCCATCGATGTGGCCGCCGGCGTCTCGAGATCACGACCATCGTGACCTCGACTTCGGGGCATTCGAGGGCGGAGAGAAGGCATACTCGCAGGAACCAGCCACACGCGCCGCAACCCTGTGGAGTGTTCCTCCTCGACGCAATCCGCCGCGCACCGTCTGATGCGAAGCGATCACGCAGACGGTGCCCGCGCCACCGCCCGTGTTCTCAGGCTGCGGTGTGGAAGAGGGCGGTGACGCAGGCGTCGAGGGTGAAGCCTTCTCCGCCGTGGGGTGGGAAGATCCTCGAATCGGTGATGAGTTTCCAGGCGAGGTCGCCCGGGGTGGGCGGGTCCAGTTCACGGACCTTTGATCCGTCGCGGTGGCGGAAGACCCACCTGCCGTTCTCCCGGGTCAGGGTCATCCCGCCCTCGTGGACGGCGGTGTGGTGGCGGCGGCACAGGTTGAGCAGGTTGCCCAGGTCCGTGGCACCGCCCGCCCACCAGGGCACCACGTGGTGGGCATCCAGGTGCCGGGACTGCTCACACCCCGGGAACTGGCAGGTCACCCCGTCCCGGATCCGCAACGCCCGCCGCTGCGCCCGCGACGCCCGCCGCCGCGCCCGCCCCAGAGCCAGGATGTCCCCGTCAGCGCCGATCACGGCCGGCGCCACCTTCCCGTCGCACGCCAACCGTTGCGCCGTGGCCGGCTCGATCGGACCCAGTGCCTCGATGTGGCACGTTCCCGCGGGAACGCCCCCACGCCCGCTCGACGTTCCCGCGGGAACGTCCCCACCCGTTCCCGCGGGAACGTCCTCAATGTCGAGTCCGGCGAGGACCTCGGCAGCCACGTGCACCACCACCAGGTGGTGGTCATCCTCCGACGCCGGGGCCGCCTCGGCCCGAGCGGCCTTCTCCACCGCCGCGACCACGGCGGCGGCCTCCTCAGCCGGCAGGGTCACTGACACCCGGGTCATCCCCTCCCCGGCC
>RZYE01000301.1 GCA_009930425.1 Actinomycetota bacterium
TCCGCCGAGCGGAAGTCCGGGATGCCGGACTCGGTGGAGACTCCGGCCCCGCCGAAGAAGACGATCTTCCCGGCGCCGGCGAGGATCTCGCGAAGCGATTCGATGGCGTGGGACATCTCAGCCGGCCTCCGCGATCTCCGCGAAGAACTCCCTCGCCGTCCGGTGGGCGCGCAGGCCGTATTCCAGCACGAGCCGCTGGTGGTGGAACAGGTCACGATGTTCCTCAGGGACCTCGAGGGAGTCGAGCTCGCGTGCCAGCGCCTGGAGTTGAGCCTCGTCCTGGTGGACGCGGGTGGTGATGGTCGCGAGAACCTGCGGCCGCTGGTCGGCCGGCACGTGGCCGAGGAAGAACAGCTTCGGCAGCGCGGTCCGCTCGAGGTCGCCCGTGATCGGCGCGGCCATCCACTCCCGGAAGGCCGCTCGCCCGGCGTCCGTGATCGCGTAGGTGCGTCTGTTGCGGCCGCTCACGACGCCGTCGCTCGCCGTGACGAGGCCGCGCCGCTCGAGTGCGAGCACTGCCGTCCGGAGGCTGCCGAGGCTCGCGCTGTAGAAGAGGGAGATCACGCGCTCGAAGTGCTTCTGGAGTGAGTAGAGGGTCTGCGGGCTGCTGAGCAGCAGCCCGAGGATGACGTTGCCCATCGGCCACTCCCGGTCTATATTACTAATAGGTACATTACTGGTGTTCCAGACAAGGAGATGATCGCATGAGTGCCAGCGTCACCGGGGTGGAGTCGTTCGCCGAGTCCCTCACCATGCACCTCGACCGGGTCACGCGCCGGCGCCGGCACCTGGGTCCGCCGCAGGTCCTGGTGCGCGCGCCCGGCGTCGAGTTCAGCTACGGCTCGCGCGGGACGCCGTTCCACGGCGCCAGCGTCGGCAAGGCCGCGACGGCGGCGCTGGTCATGCAGCAGGCTGACGAGGGTGCCCTCTCGCTCGGGTCCCGTGCCCGCGACCTCCTGCCGGCCGGCACGCTGGACGGCCTGTTCATTCTCGACGGCGTGGACCGGGCGCACGAGGTCACGGTCGAGCAGTTGCTGACGCACACCTCCGGCGTGGCCGACTACTTCGAGGGGCGGACCACCAGTGGGCCGCGCATGGTCGAGCTGATCACCGCCGAGCCGGATCATCTCTGGGAGCCCGCGGACCTCGTGGAGTTCACGCGTACGCGGCAGCGGCCCGTCGGGCGGCCGGGGGAGCGGTTCGCGTACTCGGACACCGGGTACATCCTGCTCGGGCTGCTGGTGGAGCACGTCACCGGGCGTGCCTTCCACGAGGTGCTGCACGAGCGCATCTTCCGGCCGCTCGGGATGCGCGACAGCTTCCTCATGTTCCGTTCCGAGCCCGACGCCGGGCCGCGGGCGCTCGCCCCGCTCCACCTCGGACGGGTGGAGGCGAGCCGATTCAGGAGCCTGAGCTGCGACTGGGCCGGCGGTGGCATCGTGAGCACCCTCGACGACCTGGCGCGATTCTCCGAGGCGCTGCACGGGGGCGAGCTGGTGAGTGCGGCGAGCCTGGCCGAGATGGCGCGGATGCGCAACCGGTTCCGGCGCGGGATCCTCTACGGCGCCGGCCTGATGGAGGTCCGGTTCGAGGGGTTCTTCCCGCTCCTGCGCGGGCTGCCACGGCCGGTGGGCCACATCGGCATCCTCGGAACGCACATGTACTTCGACCCGGTGAACCGGGCCCACATCGTGATGAACTTCGGCGGGACGCGCGAGATGGTCCGCAGCGTCCAGACGCTGATCCGGATCGAGAGGCACCTGACGAGCGGTTCCTGAGGCGGAAGTCGCGTCGCGCTACCGCCGGGTCTCGATGACGGGGCAGGTGTCCATGACGACGTCGAGGCCGGCCGCGGCGGCGCGGGCCGCCGCCTCCTCGTCCACCACGCCGAGCTGCAGCCACACGGCCTTCGCACCGACGTCGATCGCCTGGTCCACGACGGCGCCCGCGAGCGCGGACCGCACGAAGACGTCGACGACGTCGATCTCGCCGGGGACGTCGGCGAGCGTGGCGTAGCCCTCGGCACCGTGGACGGCCTCCGCCTTCGGGTGGACCGGCACGATCTCCTTGCCCAGCTCACGCTGGACGAACCGCGCAACACCGTAGGCGGTCCGATCGGTATTCGTGGACAGGCCGACGATGGCCCACCTGCCGGGTTGGTCGAGCAGGCGGCGGATCACGGCGGGATCGTTCTGGTGTGCCATGGGACCATCCTCCCTGCCCTGTTGGGCTGTTGCCACCGGCGAATGAGGAGATCTGATGCCGGGTGCGCGGCCGTCGCCTATCCTCGGACCGGACACCGCCGATGGAGGGAGCACATGCGGCACTCGGTCGAGGTCAGCGGGCCGGCGTCGGTCGCACTGGCGTGGGAGCGTTACGCGGACCCCGCGCTGTGGTCGACATGGGCGCCGCAGATCCGCCGCGTCACCTGGAGGGGTGGCGATCGGCTGGCCGCTGGGCTCACGGGCGTGGTGCACGCGATCGCGGGGGTGAACGTCCCGTTCGAGGTCACTGCGGTGGATGCCGCTGCGCACGACTGGTCCTGGATCGTGCGCCCCCTCGGGGTGACCTTGCGCATGCGGCACAC
>RZYE01000302.1 GCA_009930425.1 Actinomycetota bacterium
CTTCACCGAGGTGAACACGGTGATGCCGGCGTTGATCCTGGAGGCGGGGGGCACCGAGGTGGCGGTGGGGGTGCTGACCGCCATCATGCTGGGGCTGCCGTTGATCACCCAGCTCGTGTTCGCCGGGTTCCTGCACACGCGGGAGCGGAAGAAGCCCTACCTGCTGCTGGCGATCAACCTGCGGGTACTCGCTCTCGGGGCCGCGGCGGTAGGGATCGCGCTGTACGGAACCGGGACCATGATCATCCCGATCGTGTTCGCCGCGATGACCGTGTTCGCGCTGAGCGGGGCCTTCGCGGGGGTCTCCTACACCGAACTGGTGGGGAACCTGGTGCGGACGGCGAACCGGCGGACGTTCTTCGTGCGCCGCCAGGTCATCACGACCCTCGGGTTGCTGGCCTCCGCGATCGTCACCCGCTTCCTGCTGGGCGCGGCCGCCTTCCCCGATGGGTACGTCCTGCTGTTCGCGATGGCGGCCGCCTTCCTGTTCGTGGCCACGGGCGGGTTCTGGGCCCTGCACGAGCCGCCGCTCGATGAGGAGGCGGCGCGGCCGACCGGTGGCGTGGTGGCCGCCATCCGACAGGCGCCCGCGATGCTGCGGGCCGATCAGAACCTGCGCTCGCTGATCCTGGTGGCCAACCTCGTGGCGCTGGGATTCACGTCGATCCCGCTGGTGACGGCCCTGGCACACCGGAGCTACGCGCTCGACTCCGCGACCGTGGGCACGTTCGTGCTGATCCAGATCGGCGGGATGCTCGCAGCGAACGTGGTGTGGAACAGGCTCGTGCGCCGGGGTGGCTTCCGTCTGGTTCTGCAGGTGGAGCTGGTGCTGATCGCGGCACTGTTCCCGCTGGCGCTCCTGGTTTCCGCGGTTGCGCCGCTGTGGACCTACGCGCTGCTGTACCTGGTCACCGGGGCGATCATCTCCGGCCAGAAGATCGCGATCGAGGGGGCTCTGGTGCAGATCTCGCCGGACGGGAAGCGAGCGCTCTACGCCGGCGTGTTCGGGGCAGCCAACCTCGGCGCAGCGGTCATGCCGTTGCTGACGGGCGTGCTCGTGGGCGTGCTCGGTTTTCCCGCGGTGTTCCTGGGTGCCGCGGCTGTTGCGCTCCTGGCCCTGGTTCCGGTGCGCACCCTCGCGTGCGGGGAGTGGTTCCGCGAGGCGTGAGCCGTCTCGGAGGGCGCGCGGGGTCGCCCGAAGCCGTCTCTCGGGGCCGGCTGGCGCCGCCAGGGCCGAAAGGGCCACACTCAACACCTGTTACCCCATTGATGGGGAAGATCCCTGTCCGATAGGGGAAACGAACTTCCCCATCAATGGGGTAACAGACGTTGAGGGGCGTCAATGAGGCGATCGGGGTCGCTCGGGGTCGCTCGAGGGTGTTTGGGGAGGGTCCGGGGGTCGCTCGAGGGTGTTTGGGGAGGGTCCGGGGGTCGCTCGGGGGTGGTCGAGGGTGCTTGGGGAGGGTCCGGTGGTCGATCAGGGCAGTTGCGGGGCCAATTCGCGGACGGCGGGTCGCCGAATCGGCATACCCGGCGGCGGACGCGGGTCCTACATCCCGGCGAAGCTCTCCTCCACGAACCGGATGATCGCGGCGCGCCCGGCCCGGCCCTCCGGAGTGGGGAGCAGGGGGAACACGTGCGGGGAGCCCTCCTCCACCCGCATCCGCAGCCCCGGAAGGTGAGCCGCGAGCAGCTCGCAGTCCGGCAGGCACACGTCCCGCGTCCCCACCAGCAGGGCTATCGGCGGCAACCCCGTCAGCCGCCCGAACAGCGGGCTCACCGCCGGGTCCTGCGTGCCGCGCCCGGCGGCCCACGCCACCCCCAACGGCCGCACCGACTCCGGGTCCAGCCACGGGTCCACCCGCGCCACCTCGGGGATCCGCGGGTTCGACAGCGAGAGGTCCAGCCACGGCGCGATCAGCGTCACCCCCACGACCTCCGGCCCGGTCCCCGACTCACCCCACGACTGCGCCGCCAGCAGCGCCAGGTTCCCGCCCGCGGAGTCCCCGAGCACGTGCACGCGGCCCACCTCCCGCAGCCGATCGGCGAGGGCGGCGAGGAGGGGGAGTGCATCGTCGGCGGTGTGATCGGGCAGCAGGCCGTAGCGCGGCACCCACACGTCCCGCCCGGTGGCGTCGGCCAACTCGCCTATCAAGTCCCAGTGCTGCCGCGCGATGCCGGAGCGGAACGCCCCGCCGTGGAAGTGGACGAGGGCCCCGGGCGCCGTCGTCGACGCTCCGCCTCCCGACGACGTCGCCCCGCCTCCCGACGCTCCGCCTCCCGACGCTCCGCCTCCCGACGACGTCGCCCCGCCTCCCGACGCCGCCCCGCCTCCCGACGACGCCGCCCCGCCTCCCGACGCCGCCCCGCCTCCCGACGACGCCGCCCCGCCTCCCGACGCCGGCCGCACGCGCACGACGTCGAAGCCCGCCACCCGCTCGACCTCCACCCGGCCGCGGAGTCGTCGTGGGGGAGGGGCCGCCGCCGACGCACGCGCCAGCGGATCGGCCCGCGCCCGCCGCACCACCACGGGGTTCTTGCGGGTGACGCGCAGGATCAGGGCCACCGCGTGCGTCTGCCAGGA
>RZYE01000043.1 GCA_009930425.1 Actinomycetota bacterium
GCCGCCTCCAACCCCGAGCCCCCGCTCGGCCGCGTCGACGACTGGGTGCACGTCGAGCTCGACCTCGGCGACGGGGTGCGCCACTACCGCCGGGACACGAACACGATGCCGCAGTGGGCGGGCTCCTGCTGGTACGAGCTCCGCTACCTCGACCCGGACAACGCTGAGGCGTTGGTGGACCCGGAGATCGAGCGCTACTGGATGGGTCCGCGCACCCCGGGGAGCTCCGGCGGCACGGACCTGTACGTGGGCGGCGTGGAGCACGCCGTGCTGCACCTGCTGTACGCCCGCTTCTGGCACAAGGTGCTCTTCGACCTCGGGTACCTGAGCTCCTCCGAGCCCTTCCACAAGCTGTTCAACCAGGGCTACATCCAGGCGTACGCGTACGTGGACGCCCGCGGCCAGTACGTGGACGCCGCCCTGGTGGAGGGGGACGAGGCCTCCGGCTTCACCTTCGAGGGCGAGCCGGTGACGCGCGAGTACGGCAAGATGGGCAAGTCGCTGAAGAACATGGTGACCCCGGACGACATGTACGACGCCTACGGGGCCGACACCTTCCGCGTCTACGAGATGTCGATGGGCCCCCTCGACGTCTCGCGGCCGTGGGAGACGCGCGCCGTCGTCGGCTCTCAGCGCTTCCTGCAGCGGCTCTGGCGGAACGTGGTGGACGAGGAGACCGGCGAGGTCACCGTCACGGACGAGCCGCTCGACGACGCCACCGCCCGCCTGCTCGCCCGCACCATCGCGGACGTCGGCGAGGAGATGGCCGCGATGCGGATCAACACCGCCATCGCGAAGCTGATCGTCCTGAACAACCACCTGACGGCGCGCGAGTCCGTGCCGCGGGCCGCGATCGAGCCGTTGGTGCTCATGGTCGCCCCCGTGGCCCCGCACATCGCCGAGGAGCTGTGGAGCAGGCTCGGGCACCCCGGGTCCCTCGCCTGGGAGCCGTTCCCGGTGGCGGACGAGGCGCTGCTCGTCGAGGAGACCACCACCTGCGTGGTTCAGGTGGCCGGGAAGGTGCGCGACCGCCTCGAGGTGCCGGTCTCCATCGGCGAGGACGAGCTGAGGGAGCGGGCGCTGGCAGCACCCGGCGTGGTCCGTACGCTCGCGGGCCGGGAGGTCCGCACCGTCGTGGTGAGGGCCCCGCGTCTCGTGAACGTGGTGCCCGCCTAGCGGCGGACTAGCGGCCCCGCGTGCCGAAGATCGACCGGGTGATCTCCCGGCCGATCGTGCGCGCGGCGGTCGAGAGCAGGGAGTCGACCGTCTTCTGGCGGGAGGCCCGGCGGCGGGCCTCCTCCTTCTCCGCGGCGGCCCGTTCCCGGGCGAGGCGCTTCTCCTCCTCGGCGCGCTCCTTGGCGAGCTGTTCCTCCAGCTCCTCCAGTTCCTTCGCCCGCTGTTCCTCGAGCGCCTGTCGCTCCGCGGCCGCGCGCTGTTGCTCCATGCGGGAGGTCAGCATCTCGTAGGCGGACTCGCCGTCGACGGCGTCGCGGTACCTGGGCAGGAGGGACGAGGACCTGATGAGGGCGTCCACCGTGGCGTCCGCGGCGACTCCCATGTTCGCCTGCGGTGCGCGCAGCCGGGTGACGGCGACCGGGCTGGGGGCCCCCTTCTCGGACAGGACCGTGACCACAGCCTCTCCCGTGCCGAGGGTGGTGAGCACCTCCTCGAGGTCGTAGGGGGAGTCGGGGAAGGTCTTGACGGACTGCCTCAGCCTCTCCTGGTCCTTCGGGGTGTAGGCGCGCAGGGCGTGCTGCACGCGGGAGCCGAGCTGGGCGAGTACGTCCTCGGGGACGTCCTTCGGGGTCTGGGTCACGAAGAACACGCCGACGCCCTTGGACCGGATGAGGCGCACGGTCTGAACGACCTGGGAGAGGAACTCGTCCGAGGCGTCGTTGAAGAGCAGGTGGGCCTCGTCGAAGAAGAACACGAGGCGCGGCTTCTCCGCGTCGCCCAGCTCGGGCAGGTCGTTGAACAGGTCCGCCAGCAGCCACATCACGAAGGTGGAGAAGAGGGCAGGCTTGTTCGAGAGTTCGGGGAGTTCGAGGCTGGAGATGATGCCGCGGCCGTCCGGGGCGGTGCGCATCAGCTCGGCGGTGTCGAAGGCGGGTTCCCCGAAGAAGGCGTCGGCGCCCTGGGCCTGAAGTGCGGCGATCTCCCGCAGGATCACCCCGGCGGTGGCCGTGGAGATCCCTCCGATCTCCTTCAGCTCCGGCTTGCCCTCGTCGCTGGTGAGGTAGGAGATGACGGTCCTCAGGTCCTTCAGGTCGAGCAGTGCCAGCCCCTGGGTGTCCGCCCAGTGGAAGATGAGGGCGAGCGAGGACTCCTGGGTGTCGTTCAGGTCGAGGACCTTGGCAAGGAGGAGCGGGCCGAAGTCGGTGACGGTGGTGCGGATCGGGATCCCGCGGCCGGCGCCGCCGAGGCTCAGCAGCTCGACGGGGAAGGACACCGGCTGCCAGTCCTGTCCGAGGGGTCCGGTGCGGGCGAGGAGCTTCTCCGACGGCTTCCCGGGCTCCGCGAGACCGGTGAGGTCTCCCTTGATGTCGGTGAGGAACACCGGGACGCCCGCGGCGGAGAGGCCCTCCGCCATCAGCTGGAGCGTCCGGGTCTTCCCGGTGCCGGTGGCACCGGCGACGAGTCCGTGCCGGTTGAGCATCCTCAAGGGAAGGGCCACCTGGGCGCGGGGCTCCGGCTCGCCGTCCACGAGGAGGGCCCCGAGGGGTAGGGAGGCGCCCACGTGGGCGTACCCGTCCGCCACCGCGGCGGCGTGGCCCTCCAGCGGAGGCGGTACGGCGCCGGCATCGGCGGCAGCGGCGATCTCGTCGACGGCGGCCGGGGCCTCCTCGGCCGGTGCCCCCTCGGCGGGGGCCTCCTCGGCGGGGTCGGGCTCGTCCGCTGCCCCGTCCCCGCCGGCGAGGGCAGCGTCCAGGGCTGCCTGGGCGGCGGCGGCACGGGCGGCTGCGGCCTCGGCCTCCTTCTGTGCGGCGTCGGCGGCGGCCTGCGCGGCCGCGGCCTTGAGCTGGGCGATTTCCTCCGGTGATGCCATGACCCGATCCTAGAATGCGTAGCCTGTCCCCATGGGGCCGACGCGGATTGCACTGGTGACCGACTCCACGTGGTCGCTTCCCCCCGGCCTCGCCGAGTCGTTCGGCGTCCGCGTCCTGCCCCTCCATGTCGTCGCGGGAGCCACGAGCGTCGCCGACGTGCCCGGGCAGGCGGAACGGATCACCGGCCTCATCCGGGCGACGACGGCGTCCACCTCCCAGCCCACGCCGGGGGAGGTCCGCGATCTCCTCCTGTCGCTCGCCGACGAGGGCGTGGCCGGGATCGTGTGCATCCACCTCTCGGGGCAACTCTCCGGCACGTACGGCTCGGTGCGCGCCGTGGCCGGGGACGTCTCGGCCGAGCGCGGCATCCCGGTGGAGGTGGTCGACAGCAGGACCGTCGCGGGAGCACTGGGCTACGCCGTCGCCGTGGCGGGCGCGAGCCTGGCGGCAGGGGCCTCGATGGCCGGCGCCGTGGCGGGGGCTCGTGAGTGCGCGGCCACCTCGAGGGTCCACATGTCGGTGGCGGACCTGAGGCACCTCCAGCGGGGCGGGCGGCTGCGTGTTCCCCAACTGGCGATCGGGACGGCGCTCGGGATCCGGCCGATCCTCGAGGTACGTCACGGCGAGATCCGTGTGCGGGAGTCGGTGCGGGGTTCCGCCCGGGCCCGCCAGCGGCTCGTGGACCTCGCGCTGCGGGCGGCGGGGGCCCCGAAGGACGGTCCGCGCGAACCGCGTTCGCGGGTCAGCTTCGCGGTCCACCACGTGGATTCCCCGGGGGCGGCGCAGACGGTGGCGGACATGCTCGGGAGGGCGGCAGCGGAGGCGGACCTCGGCGTGGACCGGCTCGACGTCACCCCGATGGCGGGCGTGCTCGCGGTCCATGCGGGACCGGGTGCCCTGGCCGTCGCGACGGCCCGCACGCGCGGTCTCATCCACAGCTGACCCGCACGCGGCTGCGTCAACAGGATCCTGCGGCCCGGTGCCGGCCACCGCCGTGGCCGTCGTAGCGTCGGCCCGTGGTCCCCCAGCATCGTGCCGAGTCCCCTGCCCTTCCGCGCGGCGCGGCCATCACGCTGTCAGCCCTCGTCCTCCTCGTTGCCCTCGCCGTCTCCGCGTGGGCCTGGCTGGGCAGTCGTGGCGAGGTCGTGCCGTTGGGGCCGTCCGAGTCCCCTTCGTCCGAGGCCCCCACATCCGCGCCGACGTCAACGCCGGTGCCCCCTGATCGCGCCACGGTGGCCGGGACGGTGACGGTGCACGTCACCGGGGCCGTCGGCGTGCCGGGGGTCTACGACCTCCCGCTCGGTGCTCGCGTTGACGACGCGATCGCGATCGCCGGAGGACTCACGCCGGATGCGCAGGAATCCTCGCTCAACCGGGCCCAGGTGCTCGTGGACGCGCAGCAGGTCTACGTCCCCGTCGCGGGCGAGGCTGCCGAGCCCGCGGCGGGAGACACGGCCGGAGGTGGGGTGCCGGGGCTCGTCAATGTCAACACCGCCAGTGCCGCGCAGCTGGAGGAGCTTCCCGGGGTTGGACCGGCACTGGCCGGGCGGATCATCGAGCACAGGGGATCGCAGCCGTTCTCGAGCGTCGAGGACCTGATGGACGTCCCCGGGATCGGTCCCGCGATCCTGGAGAAGATCCGTGCCCGGGTGACCGTGTGACCCACGACGTCCGCCTGGTCCCGGCGGCCGTGGCGGCGTGGCTGGCCGCCGCCGTGGCGTTGACGGTCGGTGCCGTGGGTCCGGTGGGACTGGCGGTACTGGCCGTCGCCACGCTGGTGGTCCTCGCCCTGGTGGTGCGGGTGGTGGGGTCCCGCCCCGGTCGCCTCGCCCTGCAGGTCCTGGTGTGCGCCGCCGTCGCCGTCGCGGTCCTGCTGAGCGCCCGCGCCCAGCTGGAGGCCCGGCTCTCCGGAGGGTTCGCGGACCTCCGGGCCGGCAGGGCGGAGGTCGAGGTGCACGGGGTCGCACTGGAGGACGCCCGGCAACTGGGCCCGTCCTCGCGGAGCGAGGCGATGGTGCGGTTGCGCCTCGAGACGGCGTCACCGGCGGGTGGGGTGGCCGTGCGGTCCATCGCGCGGGTCACCGCACTGGGATCGGTGACCGGTGTCCGCCGCGGGGACCGCGTCGTGGTGTCGGGGACGCTCGCGGCACTGCCGGCATGGGAGGACTCCCAGGCACTGCTGCTCGACTCCACGGTGGCGGCACGTGCCTCGCCCGGTGGGGCTGCCGGCGCCGTCCAGGCGCTGCGGGGCCGCTTCCTCGCCGCCACCACCTCCCTCAGTGCACAGGGACGGGGCCTGGTCCCCGGCATCACCATCGGGGACGACTCCGCCCTGCCCGAGACCCTCCTGGAGGCGATGCGACGGACCTCGCTGGGCCACCTCACCGCCGTTTCCGGAGCGCACATCGCCCTCGTCCTGGCGGCGGTGGGGCTGCTCGCGGTCCGAGCGTCCACGCGGCTGCGCGCGGTCCTGCTCACCCTCGCCCTCGCCGGTCTCGTTGCCCTGGTCGGCCCCGAGGAATCGGTGGTCCGGGCGACGGCGATGGGGTGCGCGGCCGTCGTCGCGATCCTCCGCGGCCGGCCACCGAGGGCGCTGCCCGCACTCGCGACGGGGATCGTCCTGCTCCTCGTCCTCGACCCGTGGCTCGCCTTCTCCTTCGGATTCGCGCTCTCCGCCGCCGCGACCGCGGCGCTGCTGCTCCTGGCCCCGGCGCTCGGCCGGTCCGCCGAGCGCCTGCTGCGCCACGCCGGCTGGCGGCCCCGGCGCCACGTTGCGGCTGTGCTCGCGACACCGCTGGCCGCGCACCTCGCCTGTGCCCCGATCATCCTGCTCTTCAACCCGTCGGTCAGCCTCTACGGTGTCCTCGCGAACGCGGTCGCCGCCCCGGCCGTGGCGCCGGCCACGCTGCTCGGGCTGGCCTCGGTGGTGGCATCACCGGTGTGGCTCCCCGGGGCAACGGGCATTGCCCGTGCCGCCGAGCTCTTCACCGGATGGATCGCCGGGACGGCCATGGTGGTCTCCCGGTTCCCGGCCAGCTCGCTGCCGTGGCCGCAGGGGCTGGGTGGGGCGCTGGCCCTGGCCGTCCTGCACGTCCTGGTCACCATCGCGTTGCTGCTGCCACCTCGCCGGTGGCCGCGGCCACCGGGTTTCCTCGCGGTCGCGCTGGCGGTGTCGTCCGTCGCCGGTGCAGCCGCCCTCCTCGTGCGCGGCGGCGAGTGGTCGGTGTTCCAGTGCGACGTGGGCCAGGGCTCGGCGCTCCTCGTCCGCTCCGGCAGGACCTCGGCGGTGATGGTGGACGTGGGACCGGACGACGGCCGCTCGCAGGACTGCCTCACCGCGGCGGGCGTGACCCGCCTGGACCTCCTCGTCCTGACCCACCCCCACGCCGACCACGTGGCCAACCTCCCGGCAGTACTGGCAGCGGTGCGGGTCGACGAGGTGCTCCTCTCTCCCGCGACCGAGCCACGCGACGCCGTCAGGGCCGTGGCGCGCGAACTGTCCTTCGCGGGGGTCCCGCACCGGGTCGCCGTCGCCGGGGACCACGGGACCGCGGGGACGGTCGCCTGGGAGGTCCTGTGGCCCACCTCCGTGCCAGGTACCGCCGACGCCAACGACCTGTCCGTCGCCGTGCTGCTCGCGGCACCCGGGGGCCGCGTGCTGGCCCTCGGGGACCTGCAGGGCGGGGGCCAGGAGCGGCTGGCGGACGAGGTGGCCAGCTGTGGGGCGCCGTGCCGTGGCCTCGAGGTGATCGCGATGGCGCACCACGGCTCGCGGGACCAGGACCCCGCGCTCGCCGCCCTGCTCGACCCGGCGATCACGCTCGTCTCGGTCGGGGCCGACAACGCCTACGGACACCCCACCGAGGAGGCGATCGCCCTGTACGAGGACCTCGGCACGCGCCTCTGGCGCACGGACCTGCACGGGACGATCCGGATCGTCCTCGAGGACGGGTCCGCCGTCGTCGAGGCTGGACGGTGACCCGCCCCGGTGGGTGGTCCATGGCAGGCTGGGGGAATGAGCAGATCCCTCCCGTGGGACGCGGCGGAGCTCGGCCCGATCGTCCTCGTCCGCGACTCCGAACCCGTCCTCGGCGATCGGGTGCTGGCGTCCCTCCAGGCGCAGGCGCGTGCGGTGGATCCGGCCGTGGAGGTCACCACCCTGGCCGCCGCCACCTACGAGGCCGGTCAGTTGACGTGGCTCGCGAGCCCCTCGCTCTTCGGTGAGCGCCGGCTCGTGGTGGTGGAGGGTGCCGAGGCGATGAACGACGCATTCCTGGCCGATTGCCTCGCCTACCTCGAGGATCCCGCCGAGGACGTGTGGCTCGTCGTCCGCCACGGCGGCGGGAACCGGGGCAGGAAGCTGCTGGACGCGCTGGCACGCTCCGGGGTGGTGGTGGCCTGCGAGGCGGTGAAGCGGGACGCGGACAAGGTGGAGTTCGTCCGGAGCGACTTCCGGCGGGCATCGCGCCGCATCGAACCGGAGGCCGTGCAGGGCCTCATCGACGCGGTCGGCTCCGACCTGCGCGAGCTGGACGCCGCCGTCCGCCAACTCCTGGCGGACACCAGCGGTGTCGTCACCGTCGCCACGGTGAACCGCTACCACGCCGGGCGGGTGGAGGCGAGCGGCTTCCGGGTGGCCGACGCTGCCCTGGCGGGTGACGCCGCCACCGCGATCACGCTCGCCCGGCACGCGCTCGCGACCGGGACGTCGGCGGTCCCCCTCGTCGCCGCCCTCGCCGTGAAGCTGCGCACGCTCGCGAAGGTGGGCGCGATGCGCGGCGGTCGGATGTCAGCGGCGGACCTCGGTCTTGCCCCCTGGCAGGTGCAGCGTGCCGAGAGGGAGCTGCGCGGCTGGCGGCCCGAGTCCCTCGCCGAGGCGATCACCGCGGTGGCCCGGGCGGACGCCGAGGTGAAGGGGCTGGGCCGGGACCCGGAGTTCGCCGTCGAGCGTGCCATCCTGCGTGTGGTGGCGGCGCGGAACGGTGCCTGAGGATCGGACGGCCGAGGAAACGGCGATGAGGGCGCCGAGTGACTCGGCGCCCTCATCGGCCTGACGGGGTCAGGACAGCTTGTCGACCTGCTTGGCCAGCTTCGACTTGCGGTTCGCCGCCTGGTTGCGGTGGATGACGCCCTTCGAGACGGCCTTGTCGAGCTTCCGGCTCGCCTTCTGGAGAGCAGCGGTGGCGGTCTCCTTGTCGCCGGCCTCGACTGCCTCGCGCACCCTGCGCACGTACGTCTTGAGTTCGCTCTTGACGGCCTTGTTGCGCTGGCGCGCCTTCTCGTTGGTGCGGATCCGCTTGATCTGCGACTTGATGTTTGCCACGGATGGTCTTTCTGGTTCGTTCGCTTTCGCGAGCCTGTGGTGGTCGTTCGAGGGAACGTCAGCAGCGGGAGACGGTGGCGTGGGGATGCCGGTGCGAAGCCGCTGGCTTGGTGCCCGCCCGACCGAGCAGGAACCCAACGGACGAGTGTACCAACAACAGGCGCCCTGGCGAACCCGGGCGGTCCGGCCCCGCTGAGCCCTCCCTCACATCAGCCGGCCCCGTGGAGGGCCTCCACCCGGCTCACGACCTCCCGGAAGATGCGTTCGTCCAGGATGCCGCCCTCGCGGCGGACCGTGTCCGGCGCCACGCGGATCAGGCGATCGAGACGCACCTCCGACGGGCGGCGCCGGGAGTCCCAGTCCCCGGTCCCGATGTCCATCCAGTACCGTCCCCAGCGCGCCTCGTCGGCGGCATCCAGGTCGTGGTCCTGGGAGGTGAGCTGGGCGACGACGACGTCGCGTCCCGACCGGGCGAGCACGAGGACCGGCCGGTCCTTGCCCCGGGTCGGGTCGTCCTCGTACGGGACCCAGGTCCACACCACCTCACCCGGGTCCGGCTCTCCGTCCCGGTGGGGGGCGTAGTCGAAGTCGGGCAGGCGGTGGGTCTCGACCGGTGCCCGGCCGCCATCAGGTGCCTGCGGAGCGTGCTCGCGGCCGTGGGGGCGTGCGCGCCTGGCGATGCCGAGCAGTGCGCGGGCACCGTCCCGGGCGAGTCCGGCGAGCAGCCGGGAGGTGGAATCCTTCATGCCGCAAGGGTAACCGGGGCCGGGCCCGGCACGTCAGCCGAAGACCAGGATGGTCAGGCTCACCATCGCGCCGAGCGCGCCGATGGGGATGGCCGCGAGGGTGCCGAGGAGCGCCACGAGGGTGACGCGGAGATCGTCCTTGAGGTAGGGCGCGTTCACCGTGCCCCCGGCCGCGAGCACGAGGGCGCGTTGCGCCGCCTCGATGCGGGGGAAGTACCGCGCAGTGCGCACCGAGTTCTCCCAGCGCACCTCCTCGAGGAATGCCATCTCCTCGCCGAGCCGGTCGGCCGCGGGTGCGGGACGGTCCACCACCCCTGCCGAGAGTTGCTGCGCCGCCAGGGCGGCCTCCATCTCGTCCACGTGCCGTGTCAGGCGCGCGCGCCGCCAGGCCAGCAGCGCCACGAAGACGGCCAGGCCGGCGGCGACGGCGAACAGGAACCATGCGAACGGAGCCCCGGTGGTCCGGGCCGCCAGGTAGGAGAACAGCAGGAAGAACCCGTCGGCGATCGCCGCGGCGGCCAGGACGATGCCACCGGGACGGGAACCGAACCGGATGATGGAGGGGAAGACGCTGTTGATCAGGTCTGCGGTCATGGGTGCACCTCGCTTCGCCGGTGAGAACGCCCGGCAGAGCGCGGATGTTCCCGTTTCGCACGGTGAGGGCGCTCATGGGACGATGGGCACGCTGAGATCCCGACCCTGAGGTTGCTCCTTGATCCCGTCCCCCGCGCTCGCGCAGACGATCGCGCCTGCCGCCACCCAGCCGGAGTTGCTGCGCAACTTCTGCATCATCGCGCACATCGACCACGGCAAGTCGACCCTGGCGGACCGCATGCTGCAGCTCACCGGAGTGGTGGACGACCGGACGATGCGCGCCCAGTACCTGGACCGGATGGACATCGAGCGGGAGCGTGGCATCACGATCAAGTCCCAGGCGGTGCGGATGCCGTGGCAGGTGGGGGACACGGCCTTCGCCCTCAACATGATCGACACGCCCGGCCACGTGGACTTCACCTACGAGGTCTCCCGGTCGCTGGCGGCGTGCGAGGGTGCCGTCCTCCTCGTCGACGCCGCCCAGGGGATCGAGGCGCAGACGCTCGCCAACCTCTACCTCGCGCTGGAGAACGACCTCATGGTCATCCCGGTGCTGAACAAGATCGACCTCCCGGCGGCGCAGCCGGACCGGTACGCCGAGGAGCTCGCGGGCCTGGTGGGCGGGTCGCCCGAGGAGGTCCTGCGCGTCTCCGGCAAGACGGGCGAGGGCGTGCGGGAGCTGCTGGACCACATCGTCGAGCTCGTCCCGCACCCGACGGGTGACCCCGGCGCCGCGGCGCGGGCGATCATCTTCGACTCCGTCTACGACACCTATCGCGGCGTGATCACGTACGTGCGGGTCAAGGACGGCACGCTGAACCCGCGCGAGCGAATCGCCATGATGTCCACCGGTGCAACGCACGAGCTGCTCGAGATCGGAGTGATCTCCCCGGAGCCGATCCCCACCAAGGGCCTGGGCGTCGGAGAGGTGGGCTACCTGATCACCGGGGTGAAGGAGGTGCGCCAGTCCCGGGTCGGTGACACCGTCACCAACGCCGCCAAGCCCGCGAAGGAGGCACTCGGCGGCTACCGCGACCCGCGGCCGATGGTGTTCTCCGGGCTGTACCCGATGGACGGCTCGGACTACCCCGCGCTGCGCGATGCCCTCGACAAGCTCAAGCTGAACGACGCCGCGCTCACCTACGAGCCGGAGACCTCCGCCGCGCTCGGCTTCGGCTTCCGTTGCGGTTTCCTCGGGCTCCTCCACCTCGAGATCGTGCGGGAGCGCCTCGAGCGCGAGTTCAAGCTGGACCTCATCTCCACCGCCCCGAACGTCGAGTACACGGTCACGATGGAGGACCGCACGGTCGTGGACGTCACGAACCCGTCCGAGTTCCCCGCCGGCAAGGTTGCCGAGATCCGTGAGCCGATGGTGAGGGCCACGGTCCTCGCCCCCAGCGAGTTCATCGGGGCCATCATGGAGCTCTGCCAGGAGCGCCGCGGCAGCCTGCTGGGAATGGACTACCTCTCGGCGGAACGCGTGGAGCTGCGCTACACCCTCCCGCTCGCCGAGATCGTGTTCGACTTCTTCGATCAGCTCAAGTCCCGCACGCGGGGCTACGCCTCGCTGGACTACGAGGAGGCGGGAGACGCACCCTCGGACCTCGTCAAGGTGGACATCCTCCTGAACCACGAGACGGTGGACGCGTTCTCCGCCATCGTCCACAAGGACAAGGCGTACGCCTACGGCGTGGAGATGACCGGCAAGCTGCGCAAGCTCATCCCGCGCCAGCAGTTCGAGGTCCCGATCCAGGCGGCTGTCGGCTCCCGCGTGATCGCGCGCGAGTCCATCCGCGCACTCCGCAAGGACATGCTGGCCAAGTGCTACGGAGGGGACATCACCCGGAAGCGCAAGCTGCTGGAGAAGCAGAAGGAGGGCAAGAAGCGCATGAAGGCCATCGGTCGCGTGGAGGTGCCCCAGGAGGCCTTCATCGCCGCGCTCACCTCGGAAGTCCCCACGGGGAAGAAGTGACGCCCGCCCTCCCCGAGGGCGATCCAGTCCCGGAGGGCGGACCGCTCGCCGGGTTGTCGTTCGACGCCGCGGAGCGCGCGTTCGGCGTGTACCTGCACGTCCCGTTCTGCCGGGTGCGGTGCGGGTACTGCGACTTCAACACGTACACCGCCAGCGAACTCGGCGGGGGCGCGGACCAGGCGGGGTACGCGGCGTCGGCCGTGGCGGAGGTGCACCTCGCCGCGGCCGAACTGGTGGCGGCGGGCGTACCGCCGCGCCCCGTCTCGACAGTCTTCCTCGGGGGAGGCACGCCCACCCTGCTCCCCGCCCCGGACCTCGTGCGCATGCTCGACGCCGTCCGCGACGCCTGGGGTCTCGTGCCCGGCGCCGAGGTCACCACCGAGGCGAACCCGGACACCGTGGACGAGGCGTACCTGGAGCACCTTGCCGCGGCCGGCTTCACCCGGTTGTCGCTCGGGATGCAGTCCGCAGTGCCGCACGTGCTCGC